>NZ_JBDPMC010000170.1:0-3125 GCF_039871625.1 Micromonospora sp. B11E3
TCTATCTGTACCTGGCCGCCGCCATCGTCACCATCCGTCAGCTCATCACTCGAGCCCGAACCCTCTACCGCTGGGACGCCCGACCCACCACTCGCAGACTCAGATGACACCTATTGCCGGTCGCTCTAACGCAATTATCTCGATAATGTTAAATGTGAAACAGTGACGTCGCCGACAGCGCTGGCCCTCGACGGTGGCGTACGGTCCAGGCAACCGTCCGCCTACGAAGAGATGGTCCCGATGACTGTTGTACCGGGAAACCGCCTGACCACCGCACCGACCGGATTTATCGCTCCGCGCGTCAACGTGCGCGGCTTCGTGCGCCTGGCCCGCCTGCGCTTCCTGCTGTACAACGTCCTGCCGGTCGGCCTCGGGGTGGCCGTGGCGGTGCACCAGGGGCATGCGATAGACGTAAAGTGGTACTTGCTCGCCCAGGTGTTCGCCTGGACCGTCCACGTCACCACCCACTACTGCAACGAGTACTTCGACCTGGAGGCCGACCGGGCGAACGTCTACTTCACGCCTTGGACCGGCGGCAGCCGGGCCTTGGTCGACGGGCTCGTGCCACCGCTGGTGGCGCTCGGTACCGCGTTCGTGCTGTTGAGCGCGTCGATCGTGATGGTGGCGGTCATGCCGACCTGGCCCACGCGACTGCTCGCGACCGGTGCCGTCGTGCTGGCCTGGTTCTACACGGCGCCGCCACTGCGGCTTAACTACCGGGCGGCGGGGGAGTCCACGGTCGCTGCGATCCTCAACGGCCTGTGGCCCGCGGTCGCGGTGGTGCTGCAGACCGGGCGGGTACCAACGCTCCTGCTGGCCGTGCTGGCCCCGACCGCGCTGCTGCAGGCGGCCCGGATGATGGTGATGAACCTCGGCGACCGGCAGTCCGACGAACTGGTCGGCAAGCGCACCTTGCCGGTGATCCTTGGCTACCGCCGCGCGGTGACCGTGATCGTCGGCGCGCAGCCCGTCGCTTACCTGGCCCTGACCGCCTTCGCGCTGGCCGGCTGGGTGCCGTGGCTGGTCTGGGCGCTGATGACGGCGACCGCGCCGCTGTCCTGGTGGCTCGCCGTGCAGCTGCGCGGCGGCGCCATGCGCGATCTCGACCCGCGCCGGATGACGCCGGTGGTGTTCTGGGCGTCCAACCACGTGTCGCTCATCGTCGCGGCGGCGATGCTGGGCATGGTCCTCGACGCCGCCCGGCGCGGGGCCGGCGGCACGTCGATCGCCGTGCTGAGCGTCGTCCTGGCCGCTTACGCGGCACTGTTCGGCCACCGTCTGTGGCTCGCGAGCCGAGCCCGAGCCCAGGCCCAGGCCTCGGGAGCGCCGGAGGCCGCGACGGCCGTGACGGTGACGCAGGCCCCGCCAGCCGCGACAACGCTGGAGGCCCCGGCCGCAACAAAGCCGGAAGCCACGCCGGTGGTCGCCGCCGCCGATCGTACGGTCGCCGACCTCATCGGCGCCGTCGAGCGCGCCGCCGACGATCCCTTCCCGGTCGAGGGCCTCGACCACCTCCGGTTCGTCGTCGGCAACGCGGTACAGGCGGCCCACTACTACCGCACCGCGTTCGGCATGACTTGCGTCGCGATGCGCGGCCCGCATCAGGGGTACCGTGACTACGCCGAATACGTGATGGTCAGCGGCACGGCCCGGTTCGTCCTCGCCGGCGCGGTGCACGCCGAGGCAGACGGGGCGGCTCACCACGCGAAGCACGGCGACGGCATCCAGGACGTCGCGATCGAGGTGACGGACGTGGACGCCGCCTTCTGGTACGCCACGCAACGGGGTGCCACGGCGGTCGCCGAGCCGCACGACCTCACCGACGAGCACGGTACGGTGCGCACGGCCACGATCGCCGCATACGGCGACACCCGGCACACCTTGATCGACCGTTCCCGGTACACCGGACCGTTCCTGCCGGGCTTCGTCGCGTGCGCGCCGCTGAAGGCACCGGCCGCCGGCGAGTTCTTCCTGGCCGTCGACCACGTGGTCGGCAACGTGGAGCTCGGCGCGATGGACGAGTGGGTCGAGTTCTACCGCTGCGTCATGGGCTTCACCAACATGGCCGAGTTCGTCGGCGACGACATCGCCACCGAGTACTCGGCGCTGATGAGCAAGGTCGTCGCCGACGGTACGCGCCGGGTGAAGTTCCCGCTCAACGAGCCGGCCGTGTCCCGCAAGCGCTCGCAGATCGACGAGTACCTGCAGTTCTACGGCGGGCCCGGGGTGCAGCACGTGGCGCTGGCGACGCCCGACATCGTCGCGAGCGTCGACGCGATGACGGCGGCCGGCGTCGAGTTCCTCGACACCCCCGACTCGTACTACGACGCGGAGCTTCGCGCGCGCGTCGGCGACGTCCGGGTTCCGATCGAGGATCTGCGCCGGCGCCGGATCCTGGTCGACCGGGACGAGGACGGCTACCTGCTGCAGATCTTCACCAAGCCGGTCCAGGACCGCCCGACGGTGTTCTTCGAGCTGATCGAGCGGCACGGCTCGGCAGGCTTCGGGAAGGGCAACTTCAAGGCCCTGTTCGAGGCCATCGAACGCGAGCAGGAAAGCCGCGGCAATCTGTGACCGTAACGGCGCGTCGCCCCGGATCAGCCGCCGGACCTGGCTCACGAGCAGCACCGCCGCGGAGATTGGGCCACGGCCGGACATCATTGCCCGCCGCACCGATCCAGCGCAGCCCCGAACCGTACCGGCCAGGTGCACCCGCAAGCTCAACGCCGTTTGCGGCTGGTGACACGTTTCTTGCCGGCACCCCGCGGCCCGGCGGGCGCTGACTGCCGGGGTACTGCGCTGCCCGTGCGGCGGGACGCTGCGGGCGTGGGGCCATGCCAGGAACCGCACCGTCCGCGGTCTGGACCAGGTACGGCAGGTGCGCCCGGACCGGGTACGCTGCCGCTCCTGCCAAGGCACCCACGTCGTGCTGGCGGCCGGACTGCTGCCACACCGCGGCTACGGCCTTGACGTGATCGGCGCCGCGCTGCTCGGCGCCTGTAAGGTGCCAAAACTTAATTTCGGCGGCTGACCTGGGACTTCAAAGATCGGTTCAGGCGGCCCGATGGTACTCGTTGATGATTCCTCCCAGCCGTCGTCGGCGCCGGACGGCGCCGATGATCGGC
>NZ_JBDPMC010000171.1:0-3075 GCF_039871625.1 Micromonospora sp. B11E3
TGAGAGGACCACTTCATACCGGGGTTCTGCGTCTTTCCCTTGCACCACAACGGGTCCGGGCGTGTCCGCACCGGCCACCAGCACCGCTACCCGCCGCACTCACACCGTTACGCGGAAAGGCTCAGTTTCATCGACGAGCCTTTGTCGGTGCACACCCGGGGATTCCCCCGGACCGATCTCGAAAGGTGGGGCGCCGACTCCTACCACCCCGTCCATCTGCACGAGTCGTTGCGCGAGTATCCCCTATCGCAGCGGTTCTTCCGGGACCTCGTCAGCTACTTGGAGGCCGTGCCGTCGGGACAGGTGCGGGGGTTCAAGGAAACCCTGCTTTTCGAGAAGATCCCCTGGCTCCTGTCGGCCGTCCCACCGTTGCGCATCGTGCATGTGGTTCGCGACCCGCGGGCCGTGGTCGCTTCGCTGCTGAAGCATGACGTGGATCGTCAGTGGGGATACGCGGACCGGTTGACGGCCTACTTCGCCCGTCATCCGGACTCGCCGGTCGAACCGCTTCTGGAAACGCCCCTGATGCGATGCGTGACCAGTTGGAAAGTGCGGCAATACGAGTTCCGGGCGAGCGTGGAGGCGCTTCCGGTCGTCACCGTCCGCCTCGAGGACATCGTGCAGGACGACGAGACATCTCTCGCCCTCGTCATGTCCTTTCTCGGCCTCGAAGTGCAGCGGGAACAGCTCGTCCTGCGCAGGGAGAGTGAGCGGGAGACTCGGGGCGGAATGTACTCCACCTACCGCCACCGGGACGAGGTTCTTGACGGATGGCGCCGTCACCTGAGCCCGGCGGACCAGGCATTCGTAACAGCCGCATGTGAGGAGGAACTGCATGACCTTGGGTATCTTTTCGCGGCCGTGCGCTGAGATCCGCGCCATGCTCCTGGACGACGCCATTCCCATCGGCGCGGGCCGGCGGTTGCTACGGAGCCCGATCACGGCCGTGCAGGCGGCATCGATTCTGAACACGATGCCGATCCGTGACGATCCGAACGACTCGTATACGAATGTGAACGTCATCAACCCAGACAACACCATCACGTACGACGCGGCCGGCTATCGACCGGTCGTCGGCCGAGAGAACCACCCGGTGACCGGTGTCAGCTGGTTCGGCGCCCAGGCAATGGCCGAGCAGGTAGGGGCGCGACTTCCTACCGTCGATGAGTGGCACCAGGTGATCCAGGCTCACAGGAGCCGGTTCCCCTGGGGAAACGCGGCGCCGTCACCGGAACTCGCTAACTTTGACGAGCACATCGGACGCACGTCGCCGACCAGGGAGTTCCGGCCCAGTCTACTGGGCTTCTACGACCTGCTGGGCAACGTCGGCGAATGGTGCGATCTGCGAAACGAATCATCGGACGAGGCGCCAGTGGTCGGCGGGGGTTGGAACAAACCCATCGGAGCACAGTGGCACATGCCACGATGGAAGTGGCGGCGGATCGGCACTGTGTCCATCGGGCTCAGGTTCCTCTTCGATACCGGTGAGCCACGATGAGCCGTACCATGTTCCGCTTCGCGGACCGCGTCGTGTCCGTCACCGGTGACGACGGCTTACTCGCCGCAGCCGCAGATCTCCTGGCGCCCTATGTCCGACGGACGGCGACCGCGGACGGGGCCACCCTCGTCGCTTCCCTGGAGTTCGAGAACACCACACGCTCGGAACACGGAGAAGCGGTCATCATCAAGGCGTTCCAGCAGGTACGCAGTGCGCTCTTGGACGCGGTGCTTCGTGATCATGCCCCGCTGCACGGTGCCGTCGTCACCTATGACGGCACCGGAATCGTCCTGACCGGGCCGAAGGGAGCAGGCAAGACCTCGTTCGTGTCGGCTCTGCTCCGATGTTCTCCAGAGTGGGAATTCGTCACCAACGACAAGTCGGTGGTGTCGCCGCATGACGGCTCGGTTTTCGGGCTGCCGTTCGCGGTAGCGGTCGGGCATGTCGGGCGAGCGATGGCGCCGGAGCTGGCGGATCTGCCGGCGCGGCCGAGCGTCGGCAAGGACTTGTTCTGGCCTGCGGATTTCGCTCGCGCCTTTGGCTCCCGGCCGGCTTCAGCCACGCCGCTGCACGGTGTGGTGCTGTGCGAGGCCGACTTCGCGGCGTCCCGTATCGAGGTGCTGACCGACGTCGACCAGGACGAGCGGCGGACCGTCCTGGAACGCGACATGACGGACTTCGGCGACGCCATGATCCCGCAACGGCTGAGGACCGGCCGTACGCGGGACGCCGAACCGCCATCGCTTCCGGCCGAGTGGTCGGTGATGCCCTGGGTCCGGCTACGGGGAAATCCATGGACCATGACCCGCGATACCATGAGCGCCGTGCGGACAGCGGTCGACTTCCAGAAAGTCGTGTGATGACGATGCGGGTGAAAGCCGTCCTGCTGGACCTAGACGGCACTCTGCTGGACCACAAGAGTGCCGCGGAGAAGGCATTCCTCGCCGCCTGCCTGCAATGGCTTCCCGACCTCGACGAGGAGGCGCGGTACGAGGCTCACACAGAGTGGCAGCGGCTGGAGACCGTCCACATGCGGGCGTACTTGGACAAAACAATGACCTTCCAGGAACAACGGCGGGCCAGGCTCCGCGGCGTGCTGTCCGCCTATGGACGAGACACCGGAGCCGTGAGCGACGACCAAGCCGATGACCTCTTCACGATCTACCTGCGCCACTATGAGAATTCCTGGGCAGCGTATAGCGACGTCCCGGAGGTGATGCGTTTCCTCGGCGGGGCACCCGCCGGTGTGGCGGTGTTGAGCAACGGCGATCGCGCGCAGCAGGAAGCTAAACTGGCCTCGCTCCGTCTCCCCTTGACGCCACCACTGTTCACGCCCTCCGACGTCGGTGCTTCGAAGCCGAATCCCACAAGCTTCCTCGGCGCCTGCGAGCGGATGGGCTGGGAACCCTCCGAGGTTCTGTACGTCGGTGACGATCTTCAGGGCGATGCCTTAGAGCGACCGGCAATAGGTGTCATCTGAGTCTGCGAGTGGTGGGTCGGGCGTCCCAGCGGTAGAGGGTTCGGGCTCGAGTGATGAGCTGACGGATGGTGACGATGGCGGCGGCCAGGTACAGATA
>NZ_JBDPMC010000172.1:0-3041 GCF_039871625.1 Micromonospora sp. B11E3
CCCGCCAGGCCTACGGCTACCGCAGCGCCAAAGCGTTGATCACCATGGCCAACCTCCGCCGCGGCGGCCTCTGCCCACCACTACCCGGACGATCATGAACCCGACCCACGAGAACGGCAGTAGACCCGGAAAAGGGCATCAACTGGAACGACTACCCGGACGGCTGCAAGCGTGGTCGGGTGGTGGTGAAACAGTCGGGTGAGCGGGAGGTGACGTTCACCCACAAGCGCACCCAGGAGCAGCAGACGGTGATGGCGCTGCGGTCATGGTGGGAGGTCGAGCCGGCACCCCACTTCAATTCGGCGTCTGACGGGTTCCTGGCTCGGAGCATCCCGAGCATGGCGGGGCTTGCGGGCGAGGCTGCGGCGTGACCCGACCGCCGCCGCCGACCCTAGCCTTCATGCATGAGGGCAACGAACCTCTGCGGTCGGCTGATCCAGATCCAGCTTTCTCCACTCACGACCGTCCGAGCGGTGGTCCGCCCCCGGCCCCTTCCCTTGAACCTCTGCCGATCGCTCACCCCTCGCTGCCCGACACCGGCGACCCTTGGGGCGTTCCAAGCCCGGCCGAGGTGGCCACCTGGTTCGGAGCGGCGATGGCCGCCGGAGTGATAGGCAACGCCGCCTATGATGCGCTCAAGGCGGCGCTGTCGCGCCTTTCCCGGCAGAAGGGGAGCCCCTCAGACACGCTGGAGTGTAAGGCCGACGCGGCACTCGTGGCCCGTGCGGCGTTACGGGGACGGGCCGCTAACGGCGGTACCGCCGAGGTGCCCGAGGACGCCGCCCTCATTGTCTCCTGCCTGACCACGCCGGACGGCTGGGAAGTCAGCTTCGACGGCGACGACATCATCGCCACCGTATGGATTTCTTCGGACAGGATCTCCGAAGAAGGCGCCATGATCGAGGTGCAGGTCTCCCACCGTCTCTTCCCGAATCGCGCCAGGAAGGCACGCGTCGGGATGTGGCGCAGGTTGTTAGCGCGTTTCCGATCGCCGTGAGTCTTCAGCCAGGAGAGCTGCCGCTTTCAAGAGGTTGACTGCGGCGCCGCTGGCCCGCGCCCTGACCGCCGCTACTGTCCCGCGCGGCTGATCCCACCGAAGGAACCCATGACCAGGCAGCCCTCCAATGATGTTCTGGAGAATGAGCGGCGCTGCGGCCAGCCAACCTCACGATATGGATGGACAGCGATGCAAGGGCGCGCTGGGCTCGGCGACTCGCATCACTGGCTGTAGCGGTGCGTATCGAGCGCCTCGCAGCGGAAGAGGATCTTCGCGGGTTCAGCCGCGGCTGGCGTACAGGTACACGGTGACCGCGTCGGGTGCGTCGAGGCCGAACAGGACCGACCGGCGCGTGCCGTCGGCGGTGGGTTGCTCCTCGACGATGCCTGAGACGGTTTTGGCGGTTTCGGGGTCCCACAGGTTGCCGCCGCCGACGTTGTGTTTCGCGTCGACCGCCCGGAACCCTGGAGTGGGAGCCGCTGTGAACTCTGCCTCGGCGATGAAGGCGTCGAGTGCGGTACGGGGTATGCGGAACTTCGCCGAGAGCAGGGTTTCCAGGCCGTTGCTGTAGGCGGCGGACAGCAGCACGGTTCCGGGAGGCAGGGTCACGTGGGCGACGGCTTCCACCTGAGCGGCGCTGGCGACCTGCGGCCCGGACTGCACCGGGAGCGGATCTGGTTCGTCGTTGCGGAAGGCCAGCCCGGCCACACCGCACGCGACCAGCGACAGCACCAAGCTGATGCACGCAAGTACGAAGACGCTGCTGCTGCGCCGATTGCGGGTCGTCCGGGCAGCGGTCTCGATCATGGTCGACGCAATAGGGTGCGTACGCTCGTCGGCAGTTCGGTGCGGCCGGCGCCCGCGCCGCCGCGACGGGGGAGTGACACCCGGCTCGGAAGGCAGTGCGCACGCTCGGCGCCGCACGAGGCCGACGTGGCTACCACCGGCAGATGTCCTGCCGACAAGCCGACGTGAAGCGCGTCGGCGCACTCAATTCGGATGAGGATGCCGACCGCTCCAGCCGGGCGCTGATCCTGCAGACGACACCTCGCACGACGTGCGACGGCAAAGGCGCAGACCCGCGACGGGTTGCCGAGGTAGAGTCTCGCGTCGTGGCAGGGCTTGATCGACGCGGACAGGGTGAGGATGGCCGTCGTCTCGGTCAGGAAGCGATGCGTCGGCTGAGGCGCAGATCCGTCTGTGCGGTCGACCCCGGGCTTACCGACTCGGAACTTGACCGGATCGAGCAGGAATTCGGGTTCCGGTTTGCCACCGACCATCGGGCCTTTCTGTCCGCAGGACTGCCGGTGAACACCCGGCCCGAGCCACGCGAGCCGGGAGTGCTCTACACCCACCCGGAGCCGTGGCCCGACTGGCGTAACGGGGACCGCGACAAGCTGCGCGGTCTGCTGGACTGGCCCAGCGATGGAGTGCTGTTCGACGTCGAGAACAACGGCTTCTGGTACGACGGCTGGGGTTCACGCCCAAGCGACACCGGATCGGTATTGGCGACAGCGACGCGCATGCTGGCGCAGGTGCCGAAGATGGTGCCGGTGTACGGGCATCGGTATCTCCCCGGTGAGCCGAGGACCTTCGGCCACCCGGTGCTTTCGATGTGGCAGACCGACATCATCTACTACGGGTTGGACCTGGCCGACTACATCGACCGGGAGTTCGGTCACGTCGGCCCGGGCGGAAATCCGTGGGAGCCGAAGGCCAGCGTCGAGTTCTGGCGCGATCTCGTCTGAGCCCTACGTACGTGCAGCGAACAGCCGGTCCTTCCCGGGAGAGTGCGTGCACCTGGCTCGGCCCGGACGGGCCTACGAAACGGTTCGAGCGTGATGCCGGCCTCGGCAACAACCCCCTGATATTCGTCGATGTCGACGGGCCGCTGATCCCGTTCAAGGTCCGGCCGGTTAGGGCGTGTCTTGTGGATCTTCGAGGGCGGATCCGGTAGATAGATTGGCGTGTCGCGACGGCATGAACTGACCGATGACGAGTGGGCGCTGCTGGCGCCGTTGCTGCCAGCGGACCCGTCGCGTGG
>NZ_JBDPMC010000173.1:0-2856 GCF_039871625.1 Micromonospora sp. B11E3
GTTATCAAAACCATCGCCCGCGACGCCTACGGCTTCCGAAACCCCGAAAACCAACGCCTACGCACCCGCACCACCACCACGCGACGCCACCGCGGACACCTCAACCCCGCTTAAGTTCGAAGAGCCTCTATGTCGCCTGCGTGACTGCCGTATCCATCTGGGAAATCCGCTTCGTCCGTGGGTATGTGACGCCGTTGAGTGTCTGATCAGCGTGCCGCCCGGCCGTCGCACGCTGCAGGCAGGATGCCCTGGCCGGGATCGGCACGCTCCGCAGGCGCACGACGGCGCCGTCGACAGTGATCGTGACGTGATTCTCGCTTGGGCTGATCGTGGCCGAGGAAGGGCCGAACCCGGGGTTCTGGAGGCTGAGATCTCGGGTTCGGCCTCGGAGATGCTCCATGGGTGACCGCCGATGTTCCCGCTCGCTCTGAGACTCCGATCGCGTTGTTCGTTGATGCCAACGATCCGGCCTTGCGCGAGCATGCCGAGTAGGGCCGATTGTCAAACGTGCGGTGCTCGCCGCTCTGCTCGGCCTTGACGACGCCGCCAGCGTGCAGGTGCAGACGTGGTGGGGTTCGCTGATGCTGCCGGTCATCCGGCTGGCCGAGGCTGGCTCTAACCGCGGCGCGATCACCTTCGATCAGGACATGTTCCTGCTCTGGTCGTCGGCGACCCGCCTCGTCCGTGACGGGGACGGCCTTTGGACTCGGCCAGCGGCGGGGATGCCGTGGCTGCTCGGCACCGGTGATCGGATCTACCTCGGCGTGCTCGCCGGCCTGTCGGACGGCCAGCGGCAGGCGCTGCACGACGCGTTGTCGGTGTACGGCTGGTATCTCGGGATGATGCGTGTCGACGTGACCGACTCGCTGCACCATCGGACTTCTTGGGTCACTGCTTGGCCAGCAGGATGGCCAGGTGGTCGTCGAACGACCCGGCCAGGCTCGCCAGTAGGGCTTGGCCCTTGGCTGCGGTGCCGGCCGAAGGCCGGCCCATGACACCGGTCTCTGTGTACGCGCTAACCCCGTGGACCAGCAGCATCGGTCGGTCATCTGCGGCGTGGTCGCCGTCGACGTAGCTCCCGCCGACCGCATGGGGCTGTACGTTCAAGGTCAAGAAAGTCCTGGCCGGCGTCGCCAAGACAAGCGCTGCGGGGCCATCAAACCCGGCGCACTCCGCTCGCGCGTGACACTACTGTCGCGACGGATCTGGCACTCTGTCCAGGTGAAGTTGACCCCTCCCCCCGGGGCCGCGGATGTGCCCGTTGGAGCCCGTGACGCCTTCGATGTGCCCGTGCTCGTGCGCTGGTCCACGCCGTTGCGACCCGGTCGGCGCCCGCACCCCAGCCGCATCGATGCCGCGCGCGCTACTTGGCCTACTCGAGGCCACATTCCATCGAGCGGCATCTATCGGGTAGCGACCACCTGGCGCGACGTCATCGACGCTGCGTTGTCCGTCGGCCGGGATCCTACTGCCTGGCTGGCCGCGGTACCTGCGCTGGCATCATCGGAGATCATCGCTCGGCGCTCACCCTTGGCGGCCTACCTCGGCCGACGTCGTCTCGCTCCGGCCGTCGGCACCGGCTTCAGGGTCGAACCAAATGTCGTCTACCGCGACGGCACCGAACGTACCGCCCAGGCCGCGTTCGGCTACCGCATCGGCATGACCATAGCGGAGTGGGCCTGCCGAGGGCTCATGGGCCTCGGTCCGACCGCTCACGCCGAAGCTGTCACACCTCTGGGTGCCGGCTCGGCGTGGTCAGCCACGCTGGGCCTGCCCGACCTGGTCGGCGAGCATCCGGATACTCCATCCACCTGGCTCGTCGAGGCCAAGGGCGCTCGTAAACTGATGCGAGGAGCATTGGTCAAGGGCGCCGCGCAACTGTGCGCTCCGGGCCTCATGACCGGACCCCACGTGAGGGTCTTGTGCGGTGCCAGTTTGGAACACCGCCTGTTCGTCAGCATCGATGTCGAGAAGATCGACAGCACGCGTCACCTTCCTGACACTCGTAACGGTGGTGACCCTGAAAGCAGTGACCAGGCGCTGATGGCGCTGGCGCGTTCTCGCATGCTCTTCTACCTGGCCTTGGCCACGATACCGGCAGTCGATCGGCGTATCGTGCCCATTGGGCAGGCGGTTCGAGCACGCGAAGGCGGCCGGCCGGGTGCCACAGTGACTCTATTGGAAGACGATCCCACGACCCGCGCTGAGCGGCAGGCGGCCCGACGTGACGTAGCTCGATACGAGCGTCGGCCCGGCCGAGAACGACTCGACATGCTCGTTGGGCGAGTTCCCGGCACCGACGTGACCATCGGAATGTCTCGTCGGCTGTTTGCCGCCTGCGCCGGCCTGGCTCAAATCCAGCGAGAGATTGCTGTCGGCGTGGAGCGTGCATACCCACAGGTCATCAGCCTTGACCACTTCGCTTCGGCTGATGCAGATGAACGCCGCACCGAGGAAGCATTCGCGGTCCGTAGCGAGCAACGCCGCTCCATGTACTGGGAACAGGAGCGTGAGCTGTCAGGTGACATCGCCGGTGCCCTCCGGGCAGGGTTCACGAGCGGAGAGCAACAGTCATGGCAGAGCCTGCTTGAGCAGCGCACGCCTCTGCGCCTCAACACGCCGACATCAGCCGTCGTTGAGGCCGCCACAGCGGACACTTACCTTGCCCTCGACGTGCCGACCGTCGCCGGATGGATCGCTTAAGGGGCCTCCTGGGGAGTGTGGATCTATCGGCTCTGGCACAGAAACGGTGGTCGGGGTGACTGGTCTATGCGAGCAGGATTCGTTGTCGTAGGAGCGCGAAGCCGGCTCGGCCGTACATCTGCCGCTTCAGGAACTTGATCTTGGTGTTGGCGC
>NZ_JBDPMC010000174.1:0-2821 GCF_039871625.1 Micromonospora sp. B11E3
TGTCAAGGGTCAGGACGAAGTCCTGTCCGATGGCCTTGAGCTCTCCTTGTGGGCGGACAGCAGAAATCCATGCTGGTGGTCAGGTGATCTCCGTGTGGGTGGTCAGGTCAAGGCGTGCACCCCCTTGCCGGCGAGGGCTTGTTGCAGCCGGTGAGAGTCGCCCTGGGTGGTGATCAGGTGGGCGTGGTGCAGCAACCTGTCGACCGTCGCGGTGGCGAGGGTCTTGGGCATGAGGGTGTCGAAGCCGGAGGGGTGGATGTTGCTGGTCACGGCGATGGATCGGCGTTCGTAGGCGGCGTCGACGATGCGGTAGAACGCTTCGGCGGCGTCTTGCCCGGCGGGCAGCATGCCGATGTCGTCGACCACGATCAGATCGGCGCGGCAGATCCGGGCGACGGTGCGGGCGGTTGAGCCGTCGGCTTTGGCGCGGCTGATCGTGCCGGTCAGCGTTTCGAGGGTGAACCAGGCCACCCGCAGGTCGGCCTCGATCGCGGCGTGGGCGAGGGCTTCGACGAAGTGTGATTTCCCGGTGCCGGACGGGCCGGACACGGCAAGGTTCTCCGCCCGGCCGATCCATTCCAGAGTTGCCAGGGCCTGCTGGGTGGCCGCGGGGATCGACGAGTCGTCGGGTCGCCAGGTGGTCAGGGTCTTGCCGGTCGGGAAGTTCGCGGTTTTGCGGCGCATCCTTCGGGTGGCGGCGTCGCGGCCGATGACCTCCTCCTGGATGAGTACGCGCAGGACTTCGGCGGGGTCCCAGCGTTGAGCCTTCGCGGTGGCGATGACATCCGGTGCGGCGGCGCGCAGGTAGGGCAGCCGCATCCGGCGCAGGAGCTTGTCGAGGTCGTCGGGCAGGGCCGGCGCCGAACGGGCCGGCGTCGGGGTGGGGCGGGTCATCGGGTGGTGGCCTTCCGGAGTCGGCGGTGCAGGGTCGTGGCGTTGTGTCCGACGAGGGTGGCCCGGCCGGCCGCGGCGAGGTGGCCGTGGCCACTGCCGTCGAGGAAACCGGCTAGGCCTGCTCGGGCGTCGTCGTCGGCGTGCAGGAGCCAGTCCTCGATGAGGTCGAGCAGGCGGGCCAGATCGGCGGCCTCGTCCGGGTCGAGGACCACACCCTGATCGGCTGTTGCGGCGGCGGGTGTGTCGGTCATCGGCCGAACCTCTCCCAGGAGGCGGTGCCGGGCTGCGCGGAGTAGGTTTCGTCGGCGCGGACCAGGTCACCGGGCTCGCCTCGGGTGGCGAGGTGGTCCAGGATCGCGCCGAGATCCGCGTCGTCGAACCGGCCGGCCGCGGCGGCCAGGCCGAGGGCCTGGTCGACGCGGGTGGCATCGAGGATGGTGGCGAACTCGACCGCGCGGGCCATCTTCGCCCGGACCCGGCTGGTGCCGGTCGCAGCGGCCTCGACCAGCCACGCATAAGCGCCGTCACCGATGGAAAGGAAGTCGGCCTCGGCCTTGCTGCGGGCCCGTGGCCGCGGTGGCCGCGGGTGGTTGCCGCCGGGGTGGTGCGGGTAGTGCTCGTCGAGGATGCGCGGGTTGCCTGGGGTGGACCGCGGGTGTCGGGCGATCTCGGAGGTGCCCGTGTTCGTCATGGCGACGATGACCAGTTCCTCACCGACGGTGCGGCACCACACCCTCGTGCCGACGTGCCCGGGCGGCGTCGAGTAGCGCACCGACCCGACCCGGACCGTCTGGTCGTCGTTGACCAGACGTTCCTCACCCAACGCGGCGGTGTGCGGGTCGGCCGGCAGCACGTGCAGGTGGCCCCGTTCGATGGCGAGGCGGTCGACCGGCGCCGCACCGGTCTCCCGATGGATACGGGCGTTGATGTGCTCACACCACTGCTCACACGCCGCAACGAGATCGGCGAACGTGCGGTAGGCGCCGCGTAGGTTGGTCTCGGTGGGCACCAGATCGGCCTTGGCGACCCGCACGGTGGCCTCGACGCCGCCCTTGGACTCCGGGTCGAACGGCTCACACGAGTGCACCGTCGCCCCGTAATGCCGGCCCGCCGCGACCACGGTCGGATGCCGGACCGCGACCCCGGCGACGTGCTCGACGGTGACCGTCTTCGCGTTGTCGCCCAACAGATACGCCGGCACACCCCCGAGGCGGCGCAGCGTCGCGTCAAGACAGGCGATCAAGCTACCCATCGTCTGATCGAAGACCGGGATCACCACCCGGAACCGCGACCAGGCCAGCCACGCACAGAACAGATACGTCTTCCGCCCGTCGATCCGCGGCCCGTCACCCCAGTCGAACTGCAACCACAACCCGGGCTCGGGCACCCACGGCCGATACGTGCGCCGCCGCCCGGCCCGCCACGCGATCTTCGCCTCCCGGACCGCCCGCCTCGTGGTGCGTTCGGTGCCGGTGAACCCCATCGCGATCAGGCGTTCATGCACTTTGTCCGCGCGGATCTTCGCCTTCGACGCGTCGACCAGCTCTTCCACCTTCGGCAGGAACGCGTCGATCAGCTTCGGTCGCGGCGCTGTCCGGGCCAGCAGCGGATCCCCGCCACCCGCGTCGCGCAACGCCACGTACCGGCGCACCGTTTTCGGGTCACACCCGGCCAACTGCGCCGCGGAATGCGCACAACGAGTCGCATCGTACGACTCCAAGATTTCCATGATCTCCCTGTCAGACTTGGTCACGGTCTCTCCGGTCCGGGTCGGTTGCAAAGGTCAGCAACCAGCAGCCAACCGGCCGGAGAGATCCACTTTCACGTGCCCGAGACGGAGATCACCTGACCGCCCAGCAGGAATTCTGCTGTCCGCGAGCAGGGACTCAACTGTCCGCCAACAAGGATTTTTCCGCGTCCGCTAGCA
>NZ_JBDPMC010000175.1:0-2772 GCF_039871625.1 Micromonospora sp. B11E3
GGCCGGACCCCGAGGGTCCGGCCGCCGCGCCTTTGTGTGACCCACTGGCACACGACCGAATGTCGGGATGCACCCCCAACGCCGCCAATGTCCGCTCCGGCAGACGGCACGGTGGCGACCGCCACCCAGACCCCGGAATGCGGCTCCCGCCTCGGCCGTTGTCCCACAGATGCACGCCGGAGCAGCATGCCCGGCGTTCGCCGTATCCGGCGCACTTTCAACGGGGCGGCACTTCCCCGTGATGCCAGCCCGATCCCGGTGCTGGTCACCCGAGGAAAGGTTGCAGCAATGAACACGTTCGATACATGGACCAGGGCTCGCCACGCTATCGCGCGCCGCAGCGCGTTCGGCGTCGCCGGGCTTGCCCTCATCGGTGCCGGCATCGCCGGCCCTGCGACGGGCGCGCTCGCCGCACCTTCGCCAACGGTCGCGCAGCAGGCGATCGCCACGTCGGACAAGCGCGTGGACGACTATCGCTTCCAGGAGCAGCCCAACATCTACTTCTGTGGACCGGCGTCGACCCGCATCGCACTCAGTGCCCAAGGCAAGATCCAGAGCCAGGACGAGCTGGCCACCAAGCTCGGCACCACCGTCGCCGGGACGGCGTCGGCGTTTGACATCACCCGGGTCCTCAACGCCGAGCTCGGCGAGGACGCCTACACCACGGGTGAGATTCCGAACGACACCGCCAGCGCCGATGAGGTGCGGCGACTCAAGAGCGATCTCACCGCCGCGATCGACGACGGGCGGATCCCAGTCGTCAACGTCATCGGTGCCGGCACCGACGCCGATGGCGTCGTACGGGACTTCCCGGTCGGGCACTACCTGACTGTGGTGGGCTACGACGGCGACCAGATCAAGATCGCCGACCCGTGGCAGCCTGTCGGCGACGGCACCTACTGGATGTCCGTGGACGAGCTGGGCCAGTGGGCCGCCTCCCGCGGCTACTCCGCCTGATCATCTCGAACCCCACGTGGCCCCTGGCACTCACGCCAGGGGCCACAGCCCTCTACACGCCAACCGCACCCGCCGTACGGGTGCGTAGGCTGTACACGGGAAGCGGAGGTGCGGGTGAACGGCCTGGGTGAGCTCGAAGCAGCCGTCATGCAGGTGCTGTGGCAGACCGACACGCCCCTGCGAGTCCGCGACGTGCTTGACCGCCTGGCGGGCCGCAGTCTCGCCTACACCACCGTGATGACCGTTCTGGACAATCTGCACCGCAAACAGTGGGTGCTGCGCGACAAGAACGGAAGGGCCTACCACTACCGGCCCGCTGGCACCCGAGAAGAGATCGCCGCAGGTGTCCTGCGGCGCATGCTCGAAACCAGCGGGCACCCGGACGTGGTACTGCTGCACTTCGCCCGCTCCGCTTCCGAGCGAGAGCTGGCCGTGCTGCGTAAGGTGCTCGACGAACGAGCCGGCAGCCCATGAGCGCCGCGCTAGCGCTCATCATCGGGGCACTCGTCGTGGCGTGGCTGGCACCGACGCTGCTGGAGGCCGCTGTCGACCGCGTACGTGACCCGATCGCCGTGCTCCTGGCCTGGTGGGTCACCCTGGCCGCGGTTCCGGCCACCCTCGCCGTCGGGGTCGCTTTCCTGCTCACTCCCGACACCGGCGTCGAGGACTGGGCACGAAATCTGATGCACCACTGTTGGTTCGCCCTACAGCACGGCCGCCTCCCCGCAGCCGGCGAGATTGTCGGGATCGTCGGCGTGGCCGCGCTCGGCGCGTCAATCGCGCGGGCCCTGCTTACTGTCAGGCGACGAATGCGCGCCCAGCGTGAAACCCAGCAGGCGCATCTTGATCTGCTGACCCTGCTGGGCGGAACCGCCCCGACACGAGAGGCGGTGCTGCGGATCCCTCACCCCGCGCCGCTGGCATACAGCCTCGGGGGCCGGCAGGCGATGATCATCGTCAGTGACGGCGTCCTCCAACTACCGCCGCAGCAGCGCGAGGCCGTGCTGTGCCACGAGCGGGCACACGTCAATGGCCGCCATCACCTCATCGTCGCCGCAGCCGAGGTTCTTGCCGCAGCCGCACCGTGGGTGCCACTCGCCCGCCGTTCTCCGCGCGCCATACAGCTGCTGGTTGAGCTGCGCGCCGACGACAAGACGGTGCGGGTGTGCGGTGCGCCCGCAGTCCGCGACGCGCTGATCGCCCTAGGCGGCATGCCGCAGCCCGCGCATGCGCTTCCGATGGCCGGCAGCAACCTAGCGGTCCGGCTAGGCCGGCTGCAGGACGGGGGAGTCCATCACCCCAGGATGGGGCGAGCGGTTCTGCCGCTCATGGCGGCGGCTGCACCCGCGGTAGTGGCTGCAGTCGTCGCGGTCACCATCTGCGTCTGAATCGTCGACGCCCACCTTGTGGAGCGCCCGGATCAGACGGGGGCGGTCACGGCACCGGCCACGCCGCCATGCCTGCATGATGCCCGACGCCGACATGGCCAGGCTCAAGACCGCCACTGGCACCGACTTCTACCGGCAGTTCCTTGGCCATGATGATTGCTCATCATCAAAGCGCGGTCACCATGGCCAAGGAACAGATGCAGAAGGGCTCCAACCCCGAGACCAAGGCCCTGGCGCAGCAAATCGTTGCCGACCGCGAAACGAGATCGCGGAGATGAACAGCCCACTCAGCCAGCTGTCAGAGACCGTCGGGTAACCGGGTGACTACGTGGCGAGAAGTCGCTCAACGTTGATGCGTTGGGCGGCTTCGCGCTCGGTGGCGTTGGCCCAGCGGACTGTTTGACCGGCCAGACGTATAGTCATGAGT
>NZ_JBDPMC010000176.1:0-2767 GCF_039871625.1 Micromonospora sp. B11E3
ACGCGGATGGTTTCGGGGCCGGTGCCGATCTGTAGCCGCTCGGTCATGCTGCTGCCCTTCCCAGGTTGGCCAGGTGGCGCGGGTTGCGCGCCCCGGTGCGGAGGCCGGATGCGATCGTGCGGGCGATCTCGCCCGGCTGTAGTCCGATCGACAGCGCGGCGGGTTCAAGGACGGTGGTCACGTCGTCTTCGGTGAGCGCGCCCCCGGCGGCGAGCTGGCCGAGCGCAACCGCTGAGGTGAACAGCGCGTGGTTGCGCTGCCCGTCCGGGGCGGCGGCCAGGTGGGCGACCTGCCGGCGGATCGCGGCAGCGACGTACGCGCCGTGCCGGTCGGTCGGCAGCGCGACCGCGAGGGGCCGGGGTGCGGGTCGTGGGGCGGGTGCGAGTAGCCCGGCGAGCCATGCGGGCAGCGGGTCCGGGTCGCAGTCCAACGCCACGGTGTAGGGGCGGCCGGCGACGGTGGAGCCGGCGGCCACGACGTAGCCGCCGTGGGCGCGGGTGTCGACCTTCCAGCCGAGTCCGCCCCGGTCCCCGGTGGTGTTGCGCAGGTCGGGGCCGCTGCTGGGGTGCTGGTAGTACAGGTGGTTTCCGCCCCGCCCGGTGGTCACGGTGTAGGTGGTGTCGATGGTGCCGCCGTGCCGGTCGGCCAGGGCAATCAGTACGTCCGCCCCGTCGCGCATCCCCGCCCATCCGGGCGGCGGGGTGTCGTCGGCGTGCTTGGGCACGTCCAGGTCGACCACGACCAGCCCGGACGGGCCGCACGCGATGCCGATCCCGTAGGGGCGGGTCGACCAGGCGCGGCGGATGCGCTCCGGGTCGGTGGTGGCGCGTTCCTCCCACCCGACGTGCCGGCCGGCGGCGTGGCATCGGGGGTCGGTGCGGTCGCACCGCTCGGCGGTGCAGCGGTTCGGGAACGCGGGCCGCTTCGCCTCATCCTCGGCGGCGGCCGGGTGGTCGGGACGCAGGGGGAACACGTGCCAGCCGCGCGCAGCGCACGCGAGCGCGGCGGCCAGCAACGACGAAGTGTCGGGCATGACGGTCCTTCCTGGCACAGGCGTGCCGGTGGCCAGCGCCCGCGCGGCGCTGGCCACCGAGCAAGTGAGCGCGCGAAGCGCGCCGATCAGGGGTTCGGGTTCAGCCGGCGTGCTGCCGGTGGTGGGCGACAATCAGGCGGCCGACGACTTCACCGACCGCGGGGACGACGGCGTTGCCGAGTGCTCGGACGCGGGCAGGCTCCAGCCGGTCGGGAAGCCCATCAACCACTCGACGGCTTCGCCGCTCGGCCTCCATGAGCCCGTCGACCGGATGAACCCACGGACTCTGTCGGTGACCGCCTGCCGCATGCGGCGGCCGGCGCCGCCGCGCGGGTTGGCGCGGATCGGCCATCCCGAGCGGCCCATGCTCGCCGTGGGGGTGGGCCACCACGAACAGGCGTTCCCGCACGTGTGGGGCACCCACGGCGCACGCGGATAGCACCGACCACTGCGCATCGAACCCGAGCGCGGCCAGGTCACCGAGCATCCAGCCGAAGGCGTCAGCATCTCGAAGGAGAGCTGCGACGTTCTCCACGAGCACGTATCGGGGTCGTACCTGGCGAACCACGTCGAAGAACCACGGCCACCCCCACCGTTCGTCACCGATGCCGCGGCGGCGGCCGGCGGTCGAGAACGGTTGGCAGGGGAAACCGCCGGCGACCACGTGAACAGCGGGACGGGGACGGGACCGCCACCAGGTGGGGGCGGTGCGGACGTCGTCATGGCAGGGCACCTCCGGCCAATGTCGGGCGAGCACGAAACGGCAGAACGGTTCGATCTCGACCTGCCCGACCACGCGCATCCCCGCGCGTTCCAAGCCAAGGTCGAGCCCACCGATACCGGCGAACAGCGACAACACGTTGAGCCCGCTCACCGGGTGGCCTTCCTCGGATGGGGCCGCGCCGCGACGGCGGCGCGGGTGACGGTGTGTCGCAGGTCGGTGAGCAGCCCGGCCAACTGGCGGCGGGCGGCCACCTCAGCGGGGGCGAGAGCGACCCTGACGCGCACTTCGGCGTGCTCCCGCCCGGCGGCGGTGCGAACCCGCACGAGCACGGCGCGGGCACGGCCGGTCAGGTCGACCACGATCTCTTCCGACCGGTGCTCGCCCAGGTTGCAGCGGTGGTCCCGGCCGCACCAGTCGGTGTGACCGTCGCGGCCGGTGCGGCGGGTCACCGTGGGGTGCCCTTGTCGTGTAGCTCGCGCAGGTAGTTGAGCGCGACGCGGCCGGGGCGCAGGTGTTCTCCGGTGCCGTCGCAGCGGCGGCAGGCGCGGCCGGTGCGCAGGATCAGGGAGCGGCGGCGGCCGGTGCCGTGGCAGCGTCGGCAGCGCCGGAACGGCCGAACCCAGCACACGGCGAGGTAACCGAGGGTGACGGCGGTGAGGGTGAGCAGGATCAGGCCGGCAGCGGTGCCGGTGGTGGTTGCGGTCGCGGCGAGGGTGGGCACGGTAGGGCCTCCCAGGGCGTTTTCTGGGCTGAAACACGAGGTGGGGCGACCCGCGACCGGCGTAGGTCTGTGCTGACCAGGCCGGTCGCGGGTCGAGTCGCGTGAACGCGACCGGTCGCGGGCGGGCCGCGACCGTTCAGGCGGTGCGGCGGCGGCCGATCGCGGCGTCGATCGCGTCGGCCTTGGCTCCCTTGAGGACCTTGCCGGCCCGCTTGACATCTACGCTCGGTACACCAAACGCGCGGACCTGAGCGGAGATCGACTCGGCGGTGATGTCCGCGTAGTGCTC
>NZ_JBDPMC010000177.1:0-2556 GCF_039871625.1 Micromonospora sp. B11E3
CCCGCCAGGCCTACGGCTACCGCAGCGCCAAAGCGTTGATCACCATGGCCAACCTCCGCCGCGGCGGCCTCTGCCCACCACTACCCGGACGATCATGAACCCGACCCACGAGAACGGCAGTAGACCCCTTTTTCCTCAACGCTCACCACGACGGTCTTCAACCAACGCAGCTTGAGGTGGTTTGACGCCTCCCCCCGCAGGGCGACGCCGAAGGGCCAAACCTTCATCTCCTACACAGCACCGCATCCAGTGGGTCTACCTACATCAACCTCACCTTCCTCGTTCGTGGCTTACTCAAGACCTGTGGATCGGTGTGTCATGCGACTTGTTGATCACCTCCTGATTCGGCGGCAGGCTGGTCATCGTCTCGTTCGACGGGGACGCCGTTCTTGAACGTCGCGCCAGCTCGGACGAGCGCGACGAGGTGGGGTGCGTTCACGGCTCGCCACCTGGCCTGTGCGGACTCGATGAGCTTGAACGCCATCGCTACACCCGCGGCGCGGGAGCCGGGGCCCTTGGTGACCCGCTGCCGGAGCCGCACGGTCGCGAAGGTCGACTCGATCGGGTTCGTGGTGCGCAGGTGGACCCAGTGCTCGGCGGGATAGTCGTAGAACGCGAGCAGCACGTCGAGGTCATCGGTGATCTTCGCGACCGCCTTGGGCCACTTGGGCCCCGTAGTTGTCGCCGAACGCCTTCGCGGCAGCCTAGGCGTGGTCCTTGTCCTCGGCGTTCCAGATCTACGCGAGCGCGGCCTTCGCGCCGGGCTGCGCGGACTTGGGGAGGCAGTTGAGCACGTTCGAAATTTTGTGGAACCAGCAGCGCTGCTCCTTGGTTTCGGGGAACACGGTGCGGACCGCGGCCCAGAACCCGAGCGCGCCGTCGCCGACCGCGAGCGCCGGTGCCCTCATGCCGCGGCGCTTGCAGGACCGGAGAAGGTCGGCCCACGACTCGGTGGATTCGCGGTGTCCGTCGTCGAGCGCGACCAGCTCCTTGGTGCCGTCGGCCCGCACGCCGATCATCACCAGCAGGCACACCTTGTCCTGCTCGAGGCGGACCTTGAGGTGGATCCCGTCGACCCACAGGTACACGTAGCCTCGATCCGTGGAGCGGCCGTGGGTTGGCGGCGCTGGTGCGGCGGGTCGGAACGTGGAAGTGCCTTCTGGGACAGAAGAATCGGGAGTGTCGAAGCCCCTGATCGATCTGAACCCAAAAGGCACTGGAAGTGAAACTATCGCACTCGTGGTCCAAGGCCACGCCGTTGTTCGATGATGAGCACTTGGTGTCGTCGGCGGGATTGATGCCGGTGATGGCGCTGGCCGAGCAGGCCGGGCTCTTGGAACTGGTCGACGGCCGGGTCGGGCTCGGCCCGACCCGGGTCGCCTCGGCGGGGGTGAACCCGGCGGGAAAGGTGTCCTCGATCATCGCGGGGATGGCCGCCGGCGCGGACAGCATCGACGACCTGCAGGTGATCCGCTCCGGGGGGATGAAACGGCTGTTCGGCGGTGTGTATGCGCCGGCCACGCTGGGACAGTTCCTCCGCGAGTTCACCCACGGCCACAGCCTGCAGCTGGCATCGGTAGCGCGGGCGCACCTGGTGAACCTGGTGCAGCGGACCGACCTGCTGCCCGGGATCGAACAGCGGGCGTTCATCGACATCGACTCGCTGCTGCGCCCGGTGTACGGGCACGCCAAGCAGGGCGCCAGCTTCGGGCACACCAAGATCGCCGGCAAGCAGGTTCTCCGCAGGGGCCTGTCGCCGTTGGCGACCACGATCAGCACCGAGCAGGGTGCACCGGTGGTCGCCGGAATCCGGCTACGGGCCGGGAGGGCCCGGCTCCGGGAAGGGCGCAGCCTCGATGGTCCGGGAGGCGATCAAGGTCGCCCGGGACGCCGGCGCGACCGGGGAGATCCTGGTCCACGGCGACTCCGCCTACGGCAACAGCGCCGTCGTGGCAGCGTGTGTGAAGGCAGGCGCACGGTTCTCGGTGGTGCTGGCCAAGAACCGCACGGTCACCCGGGCGATCGGCGCCATCCCGGAGGACGCCTGGGTCCCGGTGACCTATCCGGGTGCGGTGGTCGATCCCCACACCGGCGAGCTGATCTCCGACGCCGAGGTCGCCGAGATCGGATTCACCGCGTTCGCCTCCACCGAGCACCCGGTCACCGCCCGGCTGATCGTGCGCCGGGTCCGCGACCAGAACAAGCTCGACGAACTGTTCCCGGTCTGGCGTCACCACCCGTTCTTCACCGACAACACCGAGCACACGGTGCAGGCTGACCTGACCCACCGCCGCCACGCGATCATCGAGACGGTGTTCTCCGATCTGATCGACGGGCCGTTGGCTCATCTTCCTTCCAGCCGTTTCGCGGCCAACAGCGCGTGGGCGGTCTGCGCGATGATCACCCACAACCTGCTCCGCGCCGCAGGCACCCGAGTTCGACAGTTGGTGGGCATGCGGGGTGGGTTGGCGGCGGATCTGTGCAGGTGAGAGGGCTGACGCTCGCCTGAGACTGTCCGGTGGCGTGGGCAAACGGATTTGCCGTGGGTATTGTGCT
>NZ_JBDPMC010000178.1:0-2538 GCF_039871625.1 Micromonospora sp. B11E3
CCAGGCCCCGGACGCCCACCCGGCAGCCCCAACCGACACCGCGCACCCCGCCATGACGTCGGTAAAACCATCCACCGCGCCCGCACCCAAGCCGACCAGCAAAAACGCAAAGGTTAAAAATCAAGACCAGGCATGATCGATTATCTCCTCGGCTGTCCAGGAGCGGCCGGCGGGCCAATAGATCATTTCGCTAATGTGCAAGCATCCGGTTCGGCGCGCAAGGCTGTCCAGCCACCAGGAGACCGTTCGTTCGTCGCCGCCACCGGTGGCCAGGAGCGTGCGCACCACCTCGGTGGCGGCGTCCTTGGTGAGCGGATCAGGCAGCCGACCGGACCGTACGTAGTCGAGGTAGTCCTCGGCGGCGACACCGAGGTTCGCCCAACGCTCGCGCACGGCGTTCGTGACTCGTTCAGCGGGGCCCCGTTGTATTGAGCGTTGGCAAGATCGAGGCAGGCTTGAGCAGTGAAGCCATCGACCCGCTCTCGCCCGTGGTTGCCTCCGCCGTCGGCGTTCGCCGGGTTCCGGTTCCCGACCGAGGTGATCGTGGTCGCGGTCCGCTGGTATCTGCGCTTCAACCTCTCGTATCGCGACGTTGAGGAGCTGCTGGCCGAACGTGGGGTCGAGGTCGATCACGTCACGGTCTACCGGTGGGTGCAGCGGTTCACGCCGCTGCTGGCCGACGCCGCCCGATTCTCCCGCCACTCGCCGGGTGACAGGTGGTTCGTCGACGAAACGTACGTGAAGGTGAATGGCGTTTGGCGGTACGCGTATCGGGCGGTCGACCAGGATGGGCAGGTCATCGACGTGCTGGTGAAAGTGACACCCAGCGAGATCGTCACCGACGCCGCCGCGGTCTACCCTGCCGTGCTCGACGAGCTGATCCCGTCCGCGTGGCACCGCGTCGAGCAGTACGCCAATAATCCGATCGAAGCTGATCACAGCCAGTTGAAACACCGGTTGAGACCGATGCGCGGGCTACGAACGGACACGACAGCGCAGGTGATCATCGCCGGACACGCCTTCATGCAGAACCTCCGCCGCGGCCACTACGAACTCGCCATCGACACCCCGCCCGCTCTGCGGGTCGCAGCGGCGTTTGCCGAACTCGCCCAAGCGATCTGACCGCCCACCCGGCACAGGCTTCACGCATCTTCCGATCCCACAACGCAACGGCGCCGAGCGCCTACGAGAGGCCCGTTCTACGCAGGCTGCGTCCACAGTTACCCGCAGCACGTCAACCGTCCCTACGGCCGCGGCGAGCGCACGGTGCGCGTTCGGCGGCCTCCATCGACCTCATCCCTCCGCCCACCGGACACGAACCCCGTCATCGGGCGAGCAGATGTATCCGCTTCCTGCATGCCCGGTTGTCATCCGGTATCGCTCGGTGATGGTCGTCATCGCGGCCACGGCCGCCTCGGTCCGCACCAGAGCGACCGCGCACCCACCGAAGCCAGCGCCAGTCATACGGGCACCGAGAACGCCGGGGACGGACACGGCGATGTCGACCAGCGTGTCTAACTCGGGGACACTCACTTCGTAGTCGTCGCGCAGGCTTGCGTGCGAGGCCGTCATGAGCAAGCCGAACGTGTCGGCGTCTGTTGACCGCAACGCGTCAACGGCGTCGAGCACCCGCTGGTTCTCTGTGATCACATGCCGTGCTCGCCGCAGCTCGACGTCCCCGAGCAGTTGCTGTACGTCGGCCAGTAGCTTTGGGTTGACATCGCGCAGTGCCTTCAGGTCCGGCTCGATTGAGCTGAGCGTGCCGAGTGCCGACTCGCACTCGGCGCGTCGACGGTTGTAGGCGGAGGTCGCCAGCGTCCGGGAGACCCCGCTTTCGAGGACCAAGACGCGGACGTCCTGCGGAAGCGGCACGGGCTCGATGCCGAGAGTCCGACAGTCGATCAACAGCGCCTGTCCGGCAACGCCGCCCGCGACGGCGAGTTGATCCAGGATTCCGCTCTGCACACCGACGATCTCGTTCTCCACCCGCTGTCCTAGCTGGGCAAGCGCGACACGGTCGATTGGCTGTCCGGCCAATGTCATCAGCCCGGCGGCGATGCCCAGCTCCAGCGATGCGGACGACGACAGACCCGCCGCGACCGGCAGGTCACCGCCGATCAGGATGTCGGCGCCGTCCAGGTCGCAGCCCGCCTCGCCCAGTAGCGCCGCCACGCCCCGTACGTAGCGGGTCCACTCGGGTCCTTCCTGGGGACGCAGCTGGTCAAGCGACACCTGATCCTCGGTCCCGAAACGCGGCGCGGCTACCCGCAACGTGCGGTCGTTTCGCCGACGCATCGCGAAGTCGGTACCCATGTCCAGTGCGATAGGAAGAGCCCAGCCGTCGTTGTAGTCGGTGTGTTCGCCGAGGAGGTTGACCCGGCCCGGCGACCGCACGATCAGGTCGGGAGGGGCGCAGGGCCCCGGCGTTGTTTCGTATTGTCCGGTTATGTAATGAAAACGCTGATGTTGAGGGCTGGATAGCAGGCGAGCACGACTTCTGCTGATCTTTCGGGTGCCTAGCCAGAAAGATCCACTCAG
>NZ_JBDPMC010000179.1:0-2512 GCF_039871625.1 Micromonospora sp. B11E3
ACGCGGCCGGGCTTGGTCGTGTACGGACGTGGAGCCCGGCACCTGTGGGCTGCGAAGCGTCAACCACCCGGCGTGCCGCATGAGCGCCGCCAGGAATCTGCCCTCTTCAGGGGGCAGAGGAAGTCAATCAGGACAGTGGTCGATGACCGAACAGCCGACCCCGCGAGCATTGCTGCGGGCGATGGCCTTGCTCTAGGGTGCCGGCGTGGACACGTACAGCGAGATCATCTATTCCGTCTCCGACCGGATCGCCACGGTCTCGCTCAACCGTCCCGAGGAGCGTAACGGCTACACGCTTCGGATGGCCGACGAGCTCGCGCACGCGTTCGACCGCGCCGACCGCGACGACGACGTCCGGGTCGTCGTCCTCACCGGCACGGGCGAGCACTTCTGCGCCGGCCTGGACATGTCCGTGACGGAGTTCGACACCCCCGACGACCCCGACGCCGAGTGGGCGGAACCCGCGGGCCGCTGCTCGATGCGGATCTTTGCGATGAACAAGCCGGTCATCGCCGCGATCCGGGGCGCGGCCGTCGGCGCGGGCGCCACCATCATCCTGCCGGCCGACTACCGCCTCGCCGCCACCGACGCCCGATTCGGGTACGTCTTCAGCCGGCGTGGCATCTACGCCGAGGGCGCGTCCACCTGGTTCCTTCCGCGCCTGGTCGGGATGGGCTGCGCGCTCGACTGGATGATCAGCGGGCGGGCGTTCGACGCCGCCGAGGCGCTCTCCGCCGGCCTGGTGCACAGCGTCCACGAGCCGGAGCAGCTGCTCGACAAGGCGTACCAGCTCGCGCGCACCATCATCGCCACCACCGCGCCCGTGTCCGTGGCGGTCATCCGGCAGATGCTCTACCGGACGAGCGCGCTGGACTCGCCGTACCCGGCGCACCGGCTGGACTCCCGGCTCTCCGCCGAGGCGCTGAACAGCCCGGACGCGCGGGAGGGCTTCGACTCCTTCCGGCAGCGGCGCGCCCCGGCGTTCCCCGGGCGGGTCAGCAGCGACCTGCCCGACGACCTCCCTTGGAGAAACCAGTGACGTCCATGGTTGCGGCATGACTACCGAGGCCACCGGGCACGGTCCGGAAATCGCCGAACAGATCACGATCGCGGCGCCGGCGGGAACCGTCTACGCGGCTGTCGCCGACGTACGGCGGATCGCCCGCTGGAGCCCGGAGTGCGTCGCGGTCTGGATCACCCGGCGCGACGGCGGGCAACCGCGACGCTTCGTCGGCTGGAACCGTCGGGGCCCGTTCCTGTGGTTCACCACCTGCCGGGTCGTCACCGCCACGCCCGGCAGCGAGTTCGCCTTCGACGTCGCCACCTTCGGCCAGCCGGTGGCCCGCTGGGGCTACCGGTTCTCCGAGACCGACGGCGGCACCCAGGTGACCGAGTACTGGCAGGACCGGCGCAACGGGGCGGCCCACGTCCTCGGCCGGATCTTCACCGGCAGGTCCGCGGGCGACCGCCCCACACTGAACCGGAACGGCATGCGCGAGACCCTGCGCCGGTTGAAGCGGGAACTGGAAGCGGCCTGACCCCAACCGGCCGCCGCGCGTCCTCCGCCCGCCCCGCCGGCGGTCAGGCGCCGACCCGGAGGCCGAGCCACGCGGCCAGGTCCTCGATCTCGGCGCGGACCGCGGCGGTCATGGGCCCGGTGAAGGGCACGTCCTCGTGGACGGCGTTGACGACCAGGGTGCCGGCCCGGCGATCGGCGGTCGCGTCCAGCTTGCCGACGAGGCGGTCGCCGTGCAGGACGGGCAGGGCGTAGTAGCCCCACCGACGCTTGTCCCTGGGCTTGTACATCTCGAGGATGTACTCGAAGCCGAAGAGCTGCTCGGCGCGGACGCGGTCGTGGATCAGCCGGTCGAAGGGTGACAGCAGGGCCGTCCGCCCCGTGAACGGCAGGCCGACGTACGCCGGGTGGACGCGCCAGGTGCCCGGGGTGCCCTCGACGACGGCCTCCTCACCGGCGTCGCCGACGTACGGGGACTCGCCCGGTATCTGCGGGCCGGCGGATCGGGCGATGCCGAGCGCCGCGAGCCGGCGCTCGGCGCGGAGGCGGCCCGCGGTCTCGGCGTCGAGGGTGGGCAGGTCGGCGGGGTGGACGCGCTCGGGCAGGTCCCAGTAGCGCTGTCGCCGTTACCGTTCAGTGCGCTCTGGTGAGCACGCGATCGGTAGTCCTACCTTGCGGTGGGACGGTCCCGGTCTGACCCGCCGAGGCGGCGCCGGGTTGACGCTTCGTAGCCACCTGCCCGCCGGGGCGGGTCTTCTGGTCGGCTCCACGTCCTGCCACCGGGCCACTCCCGGCGGTTGTTGTCCCGGTCCCGAGTGCGGCGAGGTTGCGGGCGGCGTTGAGGTCCCGATTCAGGACCAGGCCGCAGGTGAGGTTCCCCCGATAGCGTGGAGGCCGGACCTAAGGGGATAGATGGTCATGGCTGAAACGAGGAGACGGTTCGACCGGGAGTTCCGTGAGGGCGCTGTGCGGATCGTGCGGGAGACGGGTAAGCCG
>NZ_JBDPMC010000018.1:0-104052 GCF_039871625.1 Micromonospora sp. B11E3
GTTCAACAAGCTCAAGCAGTTCCGGGCGGTCGCGACCAGGTACGACAAGCGCGACTACATGTACCAGGCCACCGTCGACATCGCCACGATGAAGATCTGGCTACGCGACCTCACCCAAGATCGACGAAACACGGCCTAGGCGCGACTCCGGCGCTGAGCCTGGGCGAACAGCCCGGTCGCCGCGAGCGCCATCAGGCCGGGGAGCCAGTACTGCCACGCCTGGGAGAGGCCGGCGAATACGGCGACGTTCTGTGTCACCTGAAGCAGCAGGACTCCGCAGAGAACACCGATGAAGCTGCCGCGCCCGCCGAAAATGGAGGCGCCGCCGAGTACGACCGCGGTGATGCTGGCGAGCGTGTAGGACGTCCCGGCGGTCGGGTCGCCGACCCCGATCTGGGCCGCGAGCAGGAACGCGCCGAACAGTGTGCATACCGAACTGGCGACGTAGGCCAGTACCTGGACGCGGCCCACCGGGATGCCCAGCTTGTGTGCGGCGTGCTCGTTCGAACCGGCGCCCCGCAGGTACAGGCCCGGCATGGTCCGCCGCGACGCGAGTTCAAGGCCGAGCAGGAGTACCACGCCCGCGAGCACCGGCCAGGGGACCGGGCCGATCCCTGCTTTCAGCAGCGCGGTAACCGAGTCGGCGATCGAGCCGCCGGGTACGTCGCGCATGACCAGGGACAGCCCCTGCAGCGCCATGTACGTCACCAGCGTCGCCACCACGGGGGCGGCCGCCGCGAACCGGACGAGTATTCCGTTCGCCCCGCCGACGGCGACGGCGAGCAGGGTCATCAGTCCGACCCCCAGAATCCACCAGACGACCGCATAGTCGTCGCTGACGTAGAACGACGCCACCACGACGAGGGCGCCGCTGAGCGGACCGACGGAGAGGTCGATCCCGCCGGTCAACATCACGATCAACTGCCCGGCGGACAGGAAAAGGAGGGGCGCGAGCAGCTCCAGCATGCTGCCGATGTTGAAGCTGGAGAGAAACCGTTCGTTCTGCGTGGCGCCGACGAGCCCGAGGGCGAGCACGGCCGCGAGGAGAAAGACGCTCGGCCCCTGCTCGCTGCTGAGAAACCGGCGCCACCGGCTCCCCCGGGCCCGGCCGGACGTGGCCTGCTCCACGTGTTTCGTGACCGTACCGGTCAGCGACGCCGCCGTGATGGCGTCGTCGGATATGTCGTCACCGACGAGCTCGGCCACGACCCGGCCGGCGCGGAAGACCAGGACCCGGTCGCACAGACCGGCGAGTTCCACGTTGTCCGAGCTGAGCACCACGACGGGTACTCCCTCGGCGGCGGTCTGCCGGAGCCGGTGGTAGATGTCGGAGCGGACACCTACGTCGATGCCCTGGGTGGGCTCGTCGCAGAGCAGGACCTTGGGGTCGGAGAGCAGCGACCGGCCCAGGACCACCTTCTGCTGGTTACCGCCGGACAGCGTCTCGACCGCCACGTCAGGCGAGGCGAGCCGCACGCCCAGGTCTGCGATCTCCCGTCGGACGATCCGCTCCTCGGACTGCGGGGCGATGACACCGGCGCGGGACGTCCGGTGGGTCGCGGCGACGGCCAGGTTCTCCCGGACGGAGTGGATGGTGGCCACCCCTTCGATGTGGCGTTCCTGGGGCATGAGCACGATGCCCGACGCGCGGGCACGGCGTGGGCTCGACACGTCGACCGGGCGATCGCCCACCGTTACCTGGCCGCTGCTGCGCGTCGCGCCGCCGAGGGCCCTGATGAACTCCCGTTGGCCATTGCCCTCGACGCCGGCCAGGCCCACGATCTCGTGCCGCGCCACGTCCACGCTCACACCGGCGAACCGGTCGGACGTCAGGTCCCGTACCCGGAGTACGGGTTCACCCAGCTGGTCGGCGCGGTCGGGGAACAGCGCCGTGACCTCGCGTCCGGCGACTCGGGTGATGATTTCCTGCTCGCTGACGTCGGACCGGTTGAATGTGCCGCGGATCTGGCCGTCCCGCAGCACGGTGATGCGGTCGGCCAGCGCGAACACGTCGGGCAGCCGGTGGCTGATGTACACGACCGCGACACCACGGGCCGCAAGCCCACGGATGCCATCGAACAGTCGGTTGGTCTCGGCGGCCATGAACGGTTCGGTGGGTTCGTCGAAGATGACGACCTCCGGGTCGCAGGCGAGCGCGCCGCAGATCTCGACCGCCTGTTTCTCGGCGAGAGTCAGGGTGCGGACCGACGAGGTGGGGTCGATCGGCATTCCCATCGCCGCCAGCTTGTCCCTCGCCCACCGGGTGGCCTCCGCGAACCTGGGCCGCTTCGTCTCCGGGACCGACAGCATGAGGTTCTCGGTCACCGTCAGGTCGGCCAGCAGCGCTGGATGCTGGAAGGCGATCGCCAAGCCCTGCCTACGCGCGGCGGTCGGCGAGACTTCGGCTATCGGCCGCCCGCCGATCTCGACGCTGCCGGTGTCCGGCTTGAGCGCTCCGGATGCGATCGCCATCAGGGTGGATTTCCCCGCGCCGTTGCCACCGACGAGCGCGTGGATCTCGCCTGCGTGGACCTCGAAGTCGACCCGGTCGAGGGCAAGGACGCCAGGGAAGCGTTTTGTCACACCACGCATCACGAGGCGGGCGTTGGATCCAGCCATGGTTGGTGTCCCTTCGGATGCTTGGCCGTTGGCCGGCGTGCCGGCCAACGGCCAAGCATGGGTCAGTTGTAGATGCTCTTGAGCTGTTCGGGGCCAAGCTCCGCGGAGAGGATGGCGTTGCTGGGCAGGGCCGGGTCGCACTTGGGCTGCTTGGCCTTGTCGAAGCTGTCCTCGTAGATCGGGATGTTGATGATTTCGGGCTCGTCGTCGGTGATCCCCTGCTTCGCCGCGACCGCCTTGCGCAGGGCGAGTCGGACGATCCAGGTCCGGCTGGAGACAGTCACGATGTTGTAGTCCGGCTGTTGCGCACTACGCTTCTTCCACTCGCAGGCGAAGCCGTTGAGGTCGTTGGCCGTCCAGAGGGGCAGCTTCCGGTTGGCCGCCTCAAAGGCACGGAGGCCGCCGAGGGACCCGTCACCGGAGTCCGAGATGATCGCGTCGATCTTCGGGTATTTGGTCAGGAGGCCGGCGACGACCCGCTGGGTCTGCGCAGGGTTCCAGTTCGTGTCGATCGGCTTGCCCGGCTCGTTCAGCAACTTGGCATTCCGGCAGGCGGGGTTGGCGGCGAACTCCTCCTCCACACCCTTGATCTCGGTGGTGCTCTGGGTGTTGCCAGGCGTACCGCCGAGGAACAGCACGTTTCCGCCGGCGTCGCCCAGGTGCTCGCAGGTCCACCGCGCCCAGGTATGACCGTCGTTGATGGTGTTGTGGCCGACGAAGGTGGTGTAGTCCTTGCCGGGGGTACCGCCCGGGTTGGCGGTCCACGGGACGATGGCGACACCGGCTTTGAAAGCCTCCCGCAGGGTGGGCAGCAGCGCCTCCCCGGCGTCGGGGAAGACGACGATGGCATCGGCGCCCTGGGCGACGAGGGCCTTGATGTCGCTGATCGCCTTCTGCGGGTTGTTCTGAGCGTCGGAGTACGGCATGACGGTGAGGTTCGAACACTTGCGTGCCTCATCCTCGAACTCCGCCCGCGCCGTCTTGCGCCAGGCGTTGTCACCCGTCCCGTCGGCCAGCGCAACCTTCAACGGCTTGCTGCCGCAGAACTCCTGGATCGACTTCAGCTGGTTGACCTCGCCGACCCGGGTCTGGTCGCTGTAGACGGCCTCGACGTTCGCGGCGTTCGGCGAGTCGTTCTTCTTGGCGGCGCAGCCGGTGACGGCGAGCATCGCCGTGATCACCACCGCTCCGGCCGCCGGCGCGCGGCGTTGTTTGTCGATCACTGTTCCTCCAGTTCGGGGGCTATGGGGGGGGAAGAAACGGGGCTATCTGGGGTGGAAGGGTTCACCGGGCCCTGGGCACGCCGAGCCGGCGTAGGACCCCGGTCAGTGGAAGTCGACGCAGGACGACGGCCACCGCGAGTACGACCGCCTGGACGAGCAACTGGATCGACGTGGTGGCACCGGCGGCCAGGACGACCTGGTTGAGCTGGGTCAGGAACAGCGCGGCGACGCCGGTGGCCAGGGCGTTGCTCATGCCGCCGGTCAGTACGCTCCCGCCGAGGACCACGGCGGCGATGGACGAGAGCTGGTAGGTGTTGCCGAGCAGGATGTCGGGCGTACGCAGGTAACCCGCGAGAAGCAGCCCGGCCGCGGCGTACAGAGCCCCGGCTGCGGCATAGGCGGAGACCTGGTACGCCCCTGTCCGGATACCCAGCAGTCGCGCGGCTGCGGAGTTGGCACCCGCTGCCATGAACCGGCGACCCAGCACCGACCGGCGGCGCAGCCACTGGGTGGCCGCGACCAGTACCACCGCGATGATCAGGAGGTTTGGCACCGCCCACACCGAGCCGGTCGCGAAGCCGCTGAGACTCGCATCCGCCGAACCGGGGAATCCTCCGGACACCTGCAGGACCACGCCGATGAGGATCGCGTTCATGGCCAGGGTCACCACGAACGCCGCGATCCCGAACCGCACCACGGCGATGCCGGTGACGAGTCCACCGGCCGCGCCCACGAGGAGCCCGAGGGCGGCCGCGACCGGGACCGGGATGCCGGCGAGCTCCGGCACCTTGGTGGCGAACACCGCGGCCAGGGCCATGGCGCCGGGCACCGAGAGGTCGATGCCGCCCTGACTGACGACGAAGGCCTGCCCGAGCGCGGCGACCGCCAGGACCGCCGCGAAGGGAAACATCGAGTTCAGCGCGGAACCGGAGAGGCTGCCCGGCGCGATCAGCGGGCTGGCCGCGAAGAGCAGGGCGGTCATCACCCACACCGGCGTGAACGGTCCCCGGGGCAGCCGTACCCGTGACGCAGGGATCTGCCTGGATTGCTGTTCAGGTTCACTTACGTCGAGGGACATCCCGCATGTCCTTTCTGTCAGACCAGGGCGCGGGTGGTCATACGGCGGTGTAGCCGCCATCGACCGGAATGTCGGCACCGGTGATGAAGCTCGACCTGGAGTCGAGCAGGAACACGATCACTTCGGCGACCTCGGAGACGTCCGCGATCCGGTGCAGCGGATGGGAGTCGACGAGCTGCCGTTCGGCAGCGATCGGATCGGGTTGTGCCGCAAGGTACGTCCGCAGCTGGTCCGTACGGACCGAGCCTGGGCTCACGACGTTGCAGCGGATGTTGTGGCCGGCGTAGTCGGCGGCGATCTGGCGGGTCAGTTGGAGCACCGCCCCCTTTGAGGCGCAGTACGCCGGCTGATTGGGCAGGCCGACTCTCCCCGAGATCGACGAGAGGTTGACGATGGAGCCGCCCAGCCCTTGACCGACCATGGCTCGGACGACGTGTTTGCAGGTGAGGAAGGTGCCGGTCGCGTTCACGGTGAGCACCCGCGTCCAATCCGCGAGCGTGGTCTCGGTGAGCGGCGTGGAGATCATCGTGGCGGCACAGTTGACCAGGCCGTCGATCCTGCCCCAGGTGTCGAGCGCCGCGCCGACGGTGTCGTGGACCGCGTCCTCCTCGGTGACGTCGGCTACGTGGGCCAACGCCTGCCGCCCCTCGGAGCGCAGCTGCGCCGCCAGCCGTTCGATCGCCTCCGCTCGGTGGTCGACCAGCAGAACGGCGCCGCCCGCGGCGGCGACGGCACGTGCCACGGCGGCACCGATGCCACCGCTCGCGCCGGTGATCATGACGGCGTTCCCCATGATCAGTTCCTTTGGCTCGTAGGGTCAGCGGGTTGCCGGACGGCCCGGCCGGTCGGCGGGGCCCGAGGCGCCGGATGCCGTCGGGGTCCCCCTCGGATGCATCCACCGCCTGCGTGGAGATCTCCGACCCGTTGTCCAATGGCCAACACATCGCTGCGTTGACACACGGGCTGTACCGCCGATTATGAGGGTGAGCTGCGGGAACAGCTCTAAGCTGGGGATGAGGCTGACATGCTGCATGCAGCATGTCAAGGGCTTGACGGGCGACTTCCGCGATTGGCATGCTGCATGCAGCGTGCCGGTGACGGCGGTCGGAGCAGAGGCGGTGAGTGCTGGAAATGTCCGGGACGAAGGAAACGGTGAGGGTCGCGGTCGCCCAACTGCCATCAGCTAGGGGAAACCCGGATGCGAACGTCGAACGTACGGCCGCAACCATCAGACGCGCCGGCGCGGAGGGCGACCACCTGGTGGTGTTCCCGGAGTGCACACTCAGCGGATACATGTTCGACTCGCCGGAGGAGGCCCGGCGTGCCGCCATCGGCATCGGCGATCCCCGGATCGGGCACCTCGTCCAGGCATGCCGGGAAGCATCGACCATCGCCGTGGTCGGCTTCCTCGAAACCGACGGCACCCTGCTGTACAACTCGGCGGTGACGCTGGGCCCGCACGGGGTGCTCGGGATCTACCGCAAGCAGCACCTGCCGTACCTCGGCGCCGACCGGTTCGTGACGCCCGGTCGCGGCGACACCCCGCCCGTGGTGGAGACTCCGGCCGGAAAGATCGGCACGATGATCTGCTTCGACCTGCGCTTCCCCGAGGCGGCTCGGGTGCTCGCCCTGCAAGGCGCGGACATCATCGCGGCGCCGACCAACTGGCCGCGGAACGCGGATATGCTCTCCGACCACGTCACCCGGGTCCGGGCCCTGGAGAACCTCGTCTACCTCGCCGTCGCCGACCGCGCCGACGAGGAGAACGGCACTCCCTTCCACGGCCGGAGTCAGGTGGTCTCGCCGGCCGGAAAGGTTCTGATCGACGCCGGCACGGACGAAGGACTTTTCGGCGCCGAGGTGGAGCTCGCCCAGGCCCGTAACAAGAAGCTGGTGATCGTCCCCGGCGAGTACGAACTTGAGATCTTCGCCGGACGCAGACCGGACCGGTACACCGAGATCACCCGCCCGGTCCGGGCCGAGCGGGACGCGGACCTCGACTGAAGCCAGACGAAGACACCAGAGAAGGAGGGCGGCCGTGTGCGGACCTGGATTCATCACCGAGGCGACCCGGCAGAAGATCGCGGCCTACGCCGCCGAGTTCCGGAAGGTGACCAGGAGTCCCTTCGGCGCCGACGACGAGATCGGGATGCTCAACCTGTTGTCGGCCGAATCCGCCCGCGAGGTCATGCGGCGTGCCGACGGCGGCGCCGCGATCGACCTGTCGGTGGACATGTTCGTGGGCATGCCCTCCTGGATCAAGGCCGGTGACCCGCCCTTCCAGCAGTGGATGACCCACACCCCCGCCGGCACGGTTCTCGACGACCTGACCGGCGTCGGCCAGGCCCAGAACGAACTGATCTCCTACTCCGGCGACGCCGTGTCGATGTACACCCACACCGGGACGCATATCGACACGCTCAACCACTTCGGCTACAACGGCGAGATCTGGAACGGATTCTCCGCCGCGCAGCACCTGAGTTCCCGGCACTGGACCAGATGCGGAGCCGACAGGATCCCCCCGATCATCGGTCGCGGCGTGCTCTTCGACGTGGCCGCGCTGCACGGTGTCGACATGCTGCCGGACAACTACGGTATTGGCGCCGATGACCTACGTAACGCACTGAAACGACAGCGGACCACCTTCATGCCCGGGGACATCGCACTGGTTCGTACCGGGCGAATGACCCAGTGGCCCGATCCACGACGCTACATCGACAACAGCCCTGGGCTGAACCTCGACGGCGCGCGGTTCCTCGCCCTCGCCGGGGCAGCAGTGATCGGCGGCGACAACTCCGCTCTCGAACAGATGCCAGCCAACGACCCGGAGAACTGGCAGGTGGTCCACACCTACCTGCTCGGTGAGGCCGGTGTGCCCATCATGGAGATCGTCGACTGTGAGCACCTCGCCGCGGAGTCCATCTACGAGTTCGCCTTCGTCGGCGCCTGCCTGAAAATCCGCGGCGCCACCGGCGCGCCGATGCGCCCCCTTGCCCTGCCACTGATCCGCTGAACAACACGATCAGCTGGATTCCCCCGTCATCATTTCAAGTAAGGCGACCTTGTCATGCCCAACGAAGAGTTCACCTCTGCGGTCGACCGCAGCCGGACCGCCTACGGAGACGACGGTTTCAGTCGGTTCCTGCGGCGAGCGTTCCTGGCTTCCCGCGGGTACGACGACATCGACCTCGACCGGCCCGTGGTCGGGATCGCGGTGACCACCTCCGACTACAACACCTGCCACCGGGACATGCCGGCCCTGCTGGCGGCCGTACGGCGGGGGATCCTCGAGGCCGGCGGTCTCCCGATGGACTTCCCCACCATCTCCCTCGGCGAGATCCTCACGTCCCCCACCTCCATGCTGTTCCGGAACCTGATGGCGATGGACACCGAGGAGATGATCCGCGCTCTGCCGATGGACGCCGCCGTACTGCTCGGCGGCTGCGACAAGACCGTCCCGGCCCAGCTCATGGCCGCCGCGTCGTCGGACAAGCCGGTCATGCTCGAAGTGGTCGGACCGATGATGACGGGCAGCTGGCGCGGGCAGCGGATGGGCGCCTGCACCGACTGCCGCCGGATGTGGGGAGAGCACCGGGCGGGAAACCTGACGTCCGCGGACGTGACCGAGGCGCGAAGCGAGCTGGTCACGACAGCTGGCACCTGTGCCGTCATGGGCACGGCCTCCACGATGGCCTGCATGGCGGAAACGCTCGGCATGATGCTGCCCGGTGGAGCCAGCCCGGGGGCGTCGACCGGCGAGCGGCTTCGTCACGGGGTCGCCACCGGACGACGCGCCGTCGAACTGGCCCGCCAGGGGACACCCGCGCCGCGACAGGTCCTCACCAGGGACGCGTTCGAGAACGCCGTAAAGGTTCTCGCCGCGCTCGGCGGCTCCACCAACGTCCTGGTACACATGATCGCCGTGGCCCGCCGGGCCGGGGTGGACCTGTCCCTCGCCGACTTCGACACCATCGGCGCCAAGGTACCGCTGCTGGTCGACTGCAAGCCGTCGGGTGCGAACTACATGGAGGACTTCCACCGCTCCGGTGGGCTCCCCGCCCTGCTCAAAGAGCTGGAACCACACCTGGAGACGTCGACGGTCGGGGTCAGCGGACATTCCCTGGCCGACCTGCTCACCGAGACCAACCCCCGTGCCGACTGGCAGCACGTCATCCGACCGCTCGACGACCCCCTCGGGCCGCCCGGCGCTCTGGCGGTACTGACCGGATCACTCGCCCCGAACGGCGCAGTGATCAAAACCTCGGCGGCGAGCCCGTCCCTGATGCAGCACACCGGTCCGGCCTTCGTCGTCAACGCCGACCAGGACATCGCCTCGATCCTCGACGACCCCGACCTCGACATCACTCCCGACCACATTCTCGTGCTGCGCTTCGCCGGACCGATCGCCGCTGGAATGCCGGAGGCCGGGGCACTGCCGATCCCGGCCAAACTGGCGCGCAACGGAGTACGCGACATGGTCAGGATCTCCGACGCGAGGATGAGCGGCACCTCGTACGGGACGGTTGTCCTGCACTGCGACCCCGAGGCCGCCGCCGGCGGACCGCTCGCCGCCGTCCGAAACGGCGACCTCATCCGACTCGACATTCCAGCACGACGACTCGACCTTCTGGTGGACGAGGCGGAGGTCCAGCGGCGCCTGGCCGGTTTCACTCCCCCTCCGCTGCCGGAACGTGGCTGGCGACGGCTCTACGCGACAACGGTCCTGCCCCCTAGCCAGGGCGCTGACCTTTCATTCTTGTAGGCTCCGGGCGAGAAAGCGGGGAACGATGGGACCGGCGACATACCTGCGGACAACGGGCCGCAAGGCTGTTGCACGCCGTGCCGGCGGAAAGGGTGGGCGGGCGTGAAGCCACTGTCCGAGGACGCCTCACTGACCGAACGGGTCTTCGAGCAGATCCGGGCTGCGATCATCTCCGGGGAACTGGCACCTGGTTCGTTGTACTCCGTGGTGGAGATCGCGAGTCAACTGGGGGTGTCGCGCACACCGGTACGCGAGGCGCTGTTGCAGTTCGCGGCCAACGGCATGGTCAGGTTCGAGCGCAGTCGTGGCGTACGAATCCTCGAACTCTCGGTCAAGGACATCGAGGAGATCTACTCGCTACGGCTGCTGCTCGAGGCACCGTCGGCCTATCGGGCGGCGACTGAGATGAGCGATCGCGATCGCGCCGCCCTCAAGAAGGCGTTCGACGGTATGCGGAAGGCGTGTGACGCGGGCGACGAAGGGCTCTTTCAAAGGCACGACCTGGTGTTCCACGAGGCGATCGTTCGGGCGGCGGGCAACGAACGGGTCGTCCAGGTCGTGGCGAACACTCGCTCCCAGATGCACGCGCTGGGCCTGTCGACGACGAAGACCCGCACCCTCGCGGACATCCTGGCCGTCCACGAAAAGATCTATACCAATATCATGGCCCGCAATCCGGCTGGCGCCAGCGACGCGGTCCAGGACCATCTGATCGGTACGTTGCAGATGCTGGTGCAGCAGTCGACCGACGACCCGGCGGCGGTCGAGAACTACCAGCCACCCGTCAAACCGCTGAGGATGGCCCCCTAGTCCGCGGTCCACGCCCGATCCATCCCGCGCCTGGGCTGGCGTGAACTCGGGGCACATCATCACGACAGGTACGTGGAACCTCCCGCGTACCCGATCTCGACGAGGACGTTTCGGTCGAACCCGACCGCCGCGACGCATGGTGGTGCGGGCGGGCACGGCCCAGCCTGGGCGGCAGTCACGTTGCGGCCGATGCCGGCGTGCGCGTGTTCGGCGGCGTGTGGTCCAGTGCGCGGTGGCGTACACCGCGGATCAGCAGAAAGCCGATCATCCAGAACTCGCCGATCGTTGCGGGATAGACGAGGGCGTCAGCGACGACCTGTGCGTCCGGCGCGAGGTATCGGATGAACGCGCTGGTCGGCACCCTCGTCGGCGCCGGGTTCTCGTACCGCCTCGCACACCGGGCGCTGCACGCGTTCGGCAGCATGCCGCTCGGGTTCGTCCAGGAGATCTTCAGCCCGGCGTCGGCCGGTGGAAGCACGCAGGTCGACACGGCGGAGGCAGACCTGGCAGCGATGGCCGACGCCCTGCCCCACCTGACGGTCATGGTCACCACCGAGGCCCACAGCGTCGAGAGCATCACACTTGGCTGGTGCGACACAGCCAGGTCGAGTTCGAGTTCACCCTCGACCTGCTCCTCGACGGGCTCGAACGCCTCCGCGACTGACCCGAGCTTCCGGCGCACCGGAAGGTACCTGTCGCGCTGATCGCCGTACCAGCCAGTGCAACAGAACGAGCGGGACGATGCCGGCTGGATACCACAGAAGATCGGTGCGGTCGAACTGCACGCCGAGTACCAGTCGGGCCAGCAGGCTCCGGGTGGACAGTTCGCCCGGGATACCGGTGAGCTGGAAGCATTCCATCGCCCAGCACCACGCCCATGCGATCCCGGCGGTCGCCAGCGGCGAGCGGCGCGGCCACAGGAACAGCACACCGACGTACGACATCGATGCGTAAAGCGCAGTCCCGGAGTACTGCTCCAGGCGTCCTGTGCTGTTCAGCGTGCCAGCGGTCACCGCGCGAATCGTCAGCGCGACAGCCAGAAAGCCGACCCCCGCGGCGAGCATCAGCAGTCGAATCCGAAGATGGCCTGTCGACACTCCCGGCATCGTATGACAAGCAGTTCCGAATCGTCCGGCCGGTGTCGACGATCGTAGGCGCTCAGTGATCGGGTGGCGGGCGCTGCTGTCCTGTTGTCGTGCCAGATCGCGGCGGCTCTGCCTCGACCGCCAGCATCGTGGCAAGACCTCCTGCTCGCGGACGCAACGTGACCGGTCCTCGCGCGCACGATCGACGGCTACTCCGGCATCTCCCGGTCCGCCAGCAGGCCGGCCGGGGTGGCCCCGAAGTCGCGCAACGCCTCGATCAGGCCGGTGTCGTCGAGTTCGTGGCAGCGCTGCCTGATCAGCCGGGTCTGCGGCGCCTCGGCCCCGCTGACCAGCAGCGCCAGCGGATCGGGCGCGCCCCGGCGGCGCAGCTCCCGGGTCACCTCGAACGCCACCAGCGCGCCCAGGCTGTGCCCGAACAGCAGGAACGGCCCCGACGCCCGCTCGACGACCGCCGTCGTCAGCTGATCCACCAGCTCCGTGACGTCGTCGACGGGCGGCTCGTGCAGCCGGGTCCCCCGGGCCGGCATCAGCGCGACCTGCAACGTCAGCTCCGGCTCGGCCATCGCCTCCCACTCCAGGAACGACGCGGCGATGCCGCCGGCATGCGGGAAGACGAAGACCTGCGCGTCGCCGGCGGACTGGGCCGCCGACCCGAACCAGCGACTCGCGCCGTCCGCACTCACCAGGGCCATGACCGCGAGCATAGGTCAACCGAGGAGCGGAGCCGCCCGACCGCCGGCCGGGGGGCGGGTTCCTTGGGCGTGGGCTCGTGGGATCGTCCCGGACCGTGGGTGGGACAGGCGGGTGGTCAGCTCGTCGGGGCCGCCGGGAGGCGGACGACGAAGCGGCACCCTTTGGCGACGTTGTGCACGTGCACTCGCCCGCCGTGCGCCTCGACCAGACCACGCACGATCGCCAGGCCCAGACCGCCGCCGGTAGGCCCGCCACGGTCGGCGCCGGCCGGCGCGGGGGTGCGGGCCCGTTCCCCGCGGAACGCCACGTCGAACAGCCGGGGCAGGTCCGCCTCGGGAATCCCGCCGCAGGTGTCGGAAACAGCAAGCCACACGTCTTTCTCGTCACGGCCGGCGTCGATCCGCACCGTGCCGTCCGGCGGCGTGTACCGCACGGAGTTGACGAGCAGGTTCGTGACGACGCGGGCGAGTTCAGCCTCGGCCGCCCGGACGGTCGGCCAGCCGGTCTCCGGGGCGAGTACCCGCACCCGCCGGTCGGCGGCCAGCGGCGCGGTGGCGGCGATCGCGTCCGAGACGATGTCGCCGAGGGGCACCGGGGACAGCACGGGCCGCAGCGCACCGGCGTTGATCCGCGACAGCTCGAACAGGTCGTCGACCAGGCGGGTCATCCGATCCGTCTCGACCCGAATCCGGTGGTGGTACTCGGCCACCGTCGCCGGATCGTCGACCACCTTGTCCTCGAGCGCTTCCGCCATCGCCCGCAGGCCCGCGAGCGGGGTGCGCAGATCGTGGGAGACCCAGGCGACCAACTCGCGCCGGCCGGCCTCCAGCTGCCGTTCCCGCTGTCGGGCCTGGTCGGCCCACACCGCCGCCTGCGCCAGCCGCCGCGCGAACGCCACCCCGACGGCCAGGGTGACCGCCGCGGACGCCGCAACCGTGACGAGCACGGTCTGCAGGTCGTGTGCGGACAGGAACATGGCCTCTGCGACCGCCGTGACGCCCACGGCCACCGATACGACCGTGACGGCCAGCAGCACCGCCACATGGGCGAGGATCGACCGGTGGCGCATCAGACGCAGCGCGCCGACGCCGAGCGCACCGACGGCCCCTCCGGCGATCGACGCGTAGAGACCGATGATCAGAAGATCCTTCACCGGTCCGGCCCCTGTCGCTCGTACCGGTAGCCGACACCCCACACGGTGACGATGCGCCGCGGCTCCGCGGGGCGTTGCTCTATCTTCTCCCGCAGCCGCCTGACATGGACGGTCACGGTGGACTGGTCGCCGAACCGCCAGCCCCACACGCGGTCCAGCAGTTCGGCGCGTGACCAGGCCCGCCCGGGGTTCCGCAGCAGGAACGCGAGCAGGTCGAACTCCCGCAGGGTCAGCGCCAGGTGATCGTCGCCGAGCCGGGCGACCCGCCGTTCAGTGTCCGCCGTCAGGTCGCCGTCGCGCAGCACCACCGGGCCCCCCGCGTCGCGCGGTGCCGCGCGCCTCAGCACGGACCGGATACGCAGCACCAACTCCCGCGGGGAGAACGGCTTCGTCACGTAGTCGTCCGCGCCGACCTCGAGCCCCGCGACCCGATCGGCCTCGTCACCGAGCGCGGTCAGCATGACCACAGGCAGGTCCGGCATCCGGGCACGCAGCCGCCTACACACCTCGATGCCGTCGAGACCCGGCATCATCAGGTCGAGGACGACCAGGTCGGGTCGCTCGGCCGCGACGGCGGCGAGCGCGTCGGCCCCGTCGAAGGACAGCCGGACCCGGCAGCCGTCCTGCTCGAGGTAACGCCGGACGACATCGCTCACCGTTCGATCGTCGTCGACGACGAGCACGTGATGCCCCATGGGCGCAACGCTACCCATCGACGGCCCGCTGCGGACGCCCGCGACCGGACGGCGGGACGGCCGTAAGCAAACGGAAAGACCTTCCCGCGCCGGGTGGGCTTACCGTCATCGACATGCTCAGAAGACGTTGGCTGTTGTCCGTTCTCGCCGTCGTGGTCGTCGCGGGAGTCGGGGTCGGTCTGTACCTGTTCCAGCCGTGGCGGCTGGCGACGGACCGCGAGGTACGCGAGGCGCTGCCCACGGTGGCGGAGTCGCAGCCGACCGGCTCGACGGAGCCCCAACCCACCGGCGCGACGACGCCGCAGCCCACCGGCTCGACGGAGCCCGCGGACATGATCCTCGCCGAAGGTGACTTCATCACCCAGGAGCACGACACGACCGGCCTGGCGCAGTTGATCCGCCTCGCCGACGGCCGTCGTCAGCTGCTCCTGCGCGGACTGGACACGTCCGACGGCCCCGACCTGCGGGTCTGGCTCACCGATCGGGAGGTGCTGCCCGGCCGCGCGGGCTGGCGCGTGTTCGACGACGGCCGCTGGCTCGAACTGGGCCGGCTCAAGGGTAACCTCGGCGACCAGGCGTACGACATCCCGGCGTCAGTGGACCTGGACGGGCTGCGCAGCGTGTCGATCTGGTGCAAACGGTTCGCGGTGTCCTTCGGCGCCGCACCGCTCGCCGCCACAGACGCCTGAGCGGCGACGATCTGGTCATCGCCTTCCTGCGCACCATATTGTGTTGACCATGATCGAGACCGCTGCCCGGACGACCCGCAATCGGCGCAGCAGCAGCGTCTTCGTACTTGCGTGCATCAGCTTGGTGCTGTCGCTGGTCGCGTGCGGTGTGGCCGGGCTGGCCTTCGGCAACGACGAACCAGATCCGCTCCCAGTGCAGTCCGGGCCGCAGGTCGCCAGCGCCGCTCAGGTGGAAGCCGTCGCCCACGTGACCCTGCCTCCCGGAACCGTGCTGTTGTCCGCCGCCTACAGCAACGGCCTGGAAACCCTGCTCTCGGCGAAGTTCCGCATACCCCGTACCGCGCTCGACGCCTTCATCGCCGAGGCAGAGTTCACAGCGGCTCCCACACCGGGGTTCCGGGCGGTCGACGCGAAACACAACGTCGGCGGCGGCAACCTGTGGGACCCCGAAACCGCCAAGACCGTCTCAGGCATCGTCGAGGAGCAACCCACCGCCGACGGCACGCGCCGGTCGGTCCTGTTCGGCCTCGACGCACCCGACGCGGTCACCGTGTACCTGTACGCCAGCCGCGGCTGAACCTCGCGGACGCCCTGAACGATCATTGAATTCGCAGGTCAGCGGCCGGAAGCAGGCTTTGGCACTGGCGGTCGTCCTGGCCCTGACTGGGGTGTGGAAGGTGTCGACAAGCCCAACTGCGCCTGCCCGGAAACCAGGACCACCTCGTCGACCGAGTCAGGAATCCCGGGCCTGACGCACCGCGCCCGGAGCCCCGGCGTCCACAAGATGCCGGGGCTCCGGCTTGTCCCGGGCCCGCGGCGGTGAAGCGTCTGAACAAACCCAGCGGCATCCCCAGGTCGTCTGCGGAACATGGACGGCGCTGGGGCGAGGAGGGGATCTGGCCGAGGCCTGATGCGACTCCCAGCGAGGTCGAGGCCCGTCAGCTGGCGGGATCGTACTGGAACGCGCGGACCTCCTGCGCGCATCGGCACGCGACCGCGATCTTCGCGGCCCACTCCAGTGCCGCCTCGCGGGACGGCAGCTCCAGTACCGCGTAGCCGCCTTCGAGCTGCCGCGTCTGCGGGTACGTGCCCTCGGTCACGGTCCCGTCCCCGTCCACCATGACCGGCGGAACGCTTTCGTCGATGCCACCGCCGAACACCCAGACGCCGGCGTCCTTCGCCTCCTGCACCACAGCGTGCGACGCGTCCGAAACCGCCTGCAGATCCTCGTCGGGAACGACCATGGCGCCACTCGGGAACGAGATCAGGTACTTCGTCATCGTGTCGACTCCTTCTTCGCGCTTCACGGATCGCACCCATCCTCGCCGACGCCGGCGCCGCCGCGCATGAGCCTGACCCGCCTCTTCGGACACCTGGATCGCGGCGATGATCGCCTCGAAAGGAGTCCGTGAGATGCCTGCCGCCCACCCGCCGCGTAACGGGGTGAGGCGGTGGGGGCTACGGGGTGACCAGGGTCCACGCGCTGATCACGCCCAGCAGTATCAGGACGGGCACGACCAGCAGCAGCTCGGCCGCCGACCCGGTGCGGAACCGCAGCGGCGCCCACATACCCACCGCCGCCCACCGACAGCCCCGGATCCGGATCGGCCACAACAGCGGCACCCGGCTGAAGGTCAGCGCGTCGCCGAGGGAGTGCACCAAACAGCCCAGCCCCAGCGGCAGGCCAACCCACCACCATCCGCCGCCCGGGCCGGGCAGCGCGGCGGCCATCAACCCGACCACCAGGCCGGTCAGCGCCGCCCCCCACGTCCCGCGGGTGCGCCTGCGCACCGCCCCACGCATCGCCAGCGCCGCGGCCAGCCCCGCGACGACCGCCGCGGCGACGTCTCCGCCCACCCAGCACAGCAGCGACACCACCAGGCCGGCGGCCACCGCGAACACCAGCGTGTGCGTGACCGCCCGGTGCCCGCCCCGGCCCGTACAGCAGGCACAGGAAGCCGCCCGCAGCGCCGCCGCTCCCGCCGCCGTGCCGCGGGCGATCAGTCGGGTCACCGGACCCAGCGACCGGGCGATGACCGACCCCGGATGGTCGACGTCCGGCAGCAGCGCCCCACCAGCGGTGACCGCCGCGCCGACCACCACCGTTCCCACCGCCGGCCGCGCCCCCAGGCTCGCCGCCAACGCGCAACCGCCAAGCCACACCACCGCCCCGGACAACGCGTGAGAACGCCCCATCACCGCCGCGCCACCACCCTCCACGTAGGACACAGAACGCGAAGGAATAATCGCAGAGGAGTACGGCATCTGTGTGCGGGCCGCGAGAACCGGCGGCAGGACCGGCCGGCCTCGCCGGTCCCGCCGCCGGTTCTCGCGTTGGGCGTCGACCCGCCCCCGGGTTCGGCCCGCTCGCACGGCGGGCGCGGCGCTCAGCTCGCCCAGCGGAGGTAGACCGACTTGGACACGGTGTAGAAGTCCAGGGCGGCCGATCCCTGTTCCTTGAACGCCGCGTTGGAGGAATCCTTCAGGCCGCCGAACGGCACGTTGGGCTGGTTTCCGGTTGTCGCCTCGTTCACCTTGACGGTGCCTGCCCGGACCTCGTCGGTGAAGGTCTGTGCCGCGGCCAGCGAGTCGGTCAGGATGCTGGCGACGAGCCCGTACCGGCTGGCGTTGACGCAGGCGATGGCCTCGGCAAGCGAGGAGACCTCGACGACCGCGACAACGGGGCCGAACACCTCCGTCTCGAAGATCTGCGCGCCGGGCGCGAGGTTGGTGAGGACCGTGGGTTCGAAGAACGGCGGGGGAGCCTCCCTGGGCGTGTGCAGGACCGCGCCTTCCCGTACGGCCGTCTCGACGATCTTCGCCACCCGGGCGTGGGCGGCCGGGTTGACGAGCGGGCCGATGTCTGTTGCCGGGTCCGTGCCGGCTCCGATCCGCACCGCCCGGGCCCGGGCGGCCAGCGACTCGACCAGTGCTGGCGCGATGCCCGGGGTGCAGTAGACCCGGCTGGTGGCGGTGCAGGCCTGCCCGGTCAGCCCGAATGCGCTCCGGGCGATCAGCTCGGCGGCGACGTCCGGCTCCGCGTCGTCCAGGACGACGGTGGCGTTCGATCCGCCCAGCTCCAGTTGGACGCGGGCCATGCGCTGTCCCGCGACCGCGGCGATCTGCCGGCCGATCTCCGTGGACCCGGTGAAGCTGACGGCCTGGATGCCCGGGTGGGCGACGACGGCGGCGCCGACCGTGGCGCCCCCGCCGATCAGGACGTTGAGTACGCCCGGAGGCAGTCCGGCTGATTCGAGGAGCTCGGCGAGGAGCACGCTCGGCCCGGGCGCTTCGAGGGCGGGTTTGAGCACGACGGAGTTGCCCGCCACCAGCGCCGGCCCGAGCTTCCAGGCGGGGATTGCCAGGGGGAAGTTCCACGGGGTGATCAGGCCGACCACCCCGAGCGGCTCCCGCCGCGACGTGATTCGCAGGTTCGGTTCGAGGTTGGCGAACTCGTGGCCGGCGAGTCGCCAGCCTTCGGCCCCGAAGAACGAGAGATAGTCGACGGCGCGATCGACCTCCACGCCCGCCTCCCGGAGGGTCTTGCCCTCCTCACGCGTGATGGCCGCTGCGAATTCGGTGCGGCGCTCGGCGAGGATCGCCGCGGCGCGGGTGAGGATCTCGCCGCGCCGCGGCGGAGGGGTACGTCGCCATGCCTGCTGCGCGTCGACGGCGGCTCGGACCGCCGCGTCGACGTCGGGGACGTCGGAGAGCGAGAGGTGCGCGACCAGGTCCCCGGTCGGGCCGTGCAGTGGTCGACTGCCGCCGCCGACCGGGCGCCCGTTGATGCGGCCGGCGATCACCGACCTGTTCGTGGCGAGGTTCTGGATGCTACTCACCGCCCGGGTCGTTCTCTTCGAGGATGTGTTCGAGGACTTCGTGCACGTGCTTGCGCATCGCGCCCTCGGCGCCCTCGGGGTCCTGGTTGGCGATCGCCTCCGCGATCGTGACGTGCAGGTGCGCGGCGGCCGCTTTGAAGCCCTGCCGCGCGGGCCTGATGTTGCGCAGGGTCTGCGCCAGGTCGAGCGCGTTGCGGGCGTATCGCTGGAGGTGGCCCGAGCGGGCGGCGTCGACGATGGCGAGGTGGAACTGCGCGTCGAGAGTCCTGAACTCCTTGGCCTCTCCGCGGTCGGCCGCTTCGAGGCTGCGGCTCGCGAGCTTGACGATGATCTCCGACTGTTCGTCGGATCGTCGCAACGCCGCCAACCTCGCGGTCATCCCCTCGATGCACTCGCGTACCTCGAAAGCCTCGGCCAACGCCGGCTTCGACGGCGTCGCGATCCGGATGCCCTGGGGATGGATCGAGACCAGGCCCGCCTCGGTCAGATGGATGAGTGCCTCGCGGACCGGAGTGGCGCTCACCCCGCAGAGTTTTGCGATGCGCGGGATGGTGAGGTACATGCCGGGGGCGAGCGTGCCGTCGACAATGGCCTCTCTGAGCAGCGCCGCCGTACGAGCTGTCAGATTCTGGTGTCGCGCCAGCGGTGTGATCTTCAGCGAGGAATCGTCGCCGCTCACTGCCCCTCCCCATTCGAGTAGTTCCACCAATATCTCATATATCACTCCGTTGCGGAGAGGACAGCCCGAGGCAACGTGCTCAGGAATCTCGTCTCATTCTCTTCCACCGCGAGGATGTCGGTGCAGCCGACGGCTCCCAGGCCCGGAACCCGAAGTGTCGGCAGAAGGTGGAAAACCATGCCGACCTCGACGGGGCGCGGATCGCCTGCGCGAATGTCGAGGACGTCGCCTTCGCCGAGGCCCGGCGGGTAGGCGATGCCCATGCTGTAGCCGCCGCGGTTCGGCCAGTACGCGGCCGGAACCTCGGCCTCCACGAGGGACCGGCCGGCCCTGTCCACGTCCCCGATCGGCACTCCCGGCCGGGCCGCGGCCCGCATCGCCTCTCCGGCGGCCACCGACAGCGCGACCATGTCCGTGAGCTGTGACGTCGGCTTCGCGCGCGTCACGGTCCGGGTCAGGACTCCGTGATACCTGCCCTTCGAGGCGCACACCTCCAGGCGCAGCGGCTCCTGGTCGCCCACCGGCCGCTGGGCGTGCGTCGAGTGGGTCACGAGGGAGCTCACCCCCGGAACGATGTAGGCCGGCGACCCGGTGTACTCGCTTCCGCCGCGCGCGAGGCTGGCGAGTACGGTGGCCGCGACGTCGCTGTCGGTCCTGGCCGTACGAAGACTGTCCAGCCCGGCGAGGATGGATTCTTCGGCGAGCTCGGTGGCCCGCCGGATCAGCGCGATCTCCGCGGTCGACTTGCGGGCGCGGTGCCGTTCCACGAGGCCGGATGCGTCGACCAGGTCGATCTCCTCGCGCAACTGGTCGTAGTACAGCGGAGGCAGGAACAGGCTCCGCCGGTCCACGCCGAGCCGCTTCTTCGCGAGCCCTCCTCGCCTGATCGACGACAGCAGGACCGGGATGGGGTCGGAAAGGGCGTCGACCCCGATCGGAACAGGTTCGGCCACCCACGGCAGGTCGGGCACGTTGACGCGTTCGGTGTTGCGGACCACGAACGTGATGTCGCCCTCGGCCGGCAGGATCACGCACTGGAAGATGTGATAGCCGGGCGTCGTGTATCCGGTGAGATAGGTGATGTTCTCGGGTCCGGTGACGAGAAGCGCGTCCATGTTCCGCGCGGCCAGGTCCGCGCGCACGGCCGCCAGCCGCGACGCGTACTCGTCGTCGGTGAAGTATCGGTTCATCGAGCTGTTCCTCTCCTAGCTGACTACTGGTTGATATCGGCGAGTTGCACCAGGGCAGCCGACAATCTGCTCAGGCCCTCCTCCAGCTCGGGCCGCGGCACCGAGAAGGTGAGTCGACCGAACACCGGGGCGCCGAATCGGTTGTCGTGTGCGACCGAGACGCGCGCTCGGGAGGCCCACGCCTCGAAGAAGGACGCCTCCGCGCCGTTCGCGAGGCCGAGCTCCTCGGGGACGAGCTCGATCAGTTGGTAGATGGCGCCGGACGGCTGCACCGTCCGGATGCCACGCCATCGGTCCACGACGGCGTGCGACAGGTCGCGCAGCTCCTGGTGTCGCCACGGGTCGTGATGATCTTGTGCCGCACCGGTGAGCGCGCCCCACGCCGCCCACTGGCTGATCGAGGGAGCGCAGTTGCACAGGCCGGCGTGCACGCGTCGGGCGACGTCGATGACGGCTCTCGGCCCGGCGGCGTAGCCCACCCGCCAACCGGTCATGCCGTAGGCCTTGGAGACGCCGTCGATCGTGACCGTCCGGGCCAGGACCTCGGACCCCAGGGAACCGAGGCTGGGCGCGGACCGCCCGTCGTACACGAAGCGGGCGTAGATCTCGTCGCTCACGATGATCGCGGAGCTGTGGTTGACCACGGCGTCGGCGAGACCGGCGAGCTCGTCGGCGCTGTAGACCGCGCCGCTGGGATTGGCCGGCGAGTTGAGCAGTACGACCCTCGTGTCGTCGTCGAGGGCGTCGCGCAGCTGCGCCCTGGTGAGCTTGTAGCCCGTGTCCGGTGTCGTCCTGAGCCCGACGATCCGCCCGCCCAGCCGCTCGATCTGGCCCCGGTAGCCCCCGTAGTGCGGGACCGGCAGCACGACGGTGCTGCCAGGTTCGACCAGTGCGCTGAGTACGCAGAAGACGCTCAGCTTCGCTCCGGCGGTCACCATGATCTGCGAGGGCTCGTAGGACAGGCCGCGCTCCTCGAGGAGGGACCGGCTGACGGCCTCCCTGAGGGGCGCGATGCCCGCCGAGCCGACGTACCTGGTGTCGCCACGGTTGATCGCTTCGGTGGCCGCGGCCGCGGCCGACGGCGGAGAGCCGATGTCCGGCACGCCGGTGGCGAGGTCGATGGTGTCCATCGGGCTATCCGGCGGAGGGGACGTCGGGCGTCGAGGCTTCGTCCTGCGACCCGGACGTGTCACGGAGGACCCGGGCGGCCGCGTTGTAGCCGGGGATGCCCGTCACCGTTCCGCCGGGCCAGACGCCCGAGCCGCACAGGTAGAGGCCCCGCACCGGTGTGCGGTACCGGGCGAGACCGGGGGTGGGGCGGTTGCCGAACATGCCCAGCGGCGTCATGTCGCCGTGCAGCTGGTGGCCCTCGACCAGCCCGTACTCCCGCTCGAAATCGACCGGACTGAAGGTCACCTGGTCGACGATGATGTCCTTGATGTTCACGATGAATTCCTCGATGGTGTCGATGCAGGTGGCCGCGAACTTGGCCTTCGTCTCGGCGTCCCAGGCCCCGGACGCGAGGCGGTACGGCGCGTACCAGACGTTGACGCTCATCAGGTGCCGCCCCGGCGGGGCGACGCTGGGGTCGACGACCGAGGGCGTCAGCCCCAGCAGCTTGGGACGTCTCGACGGGTGGCCGTACTTGTAGTCGTCGTGGGCCTCCTCGAGGTACTCGACGGTCGGCGAGTAGCGGTACTGGCAGGCCGCCAACTGTCGCGCCTCGGTGTCGGAGGTGGCCGAGCGATGGATGGGCAGCCCGTCGAGGGCCAGGACGAGTTTGAACGCTCCCCCCGCCATCTTGAGGCCGCGCAACCGCTCGGCGAGTTCGTCGGGGACGAGCGCCGGGTCGTCCAACAGGTTCAGGAGCGTGGTCTTGGGATTGAGGTTGGACAGCACGGTCTCGGCCGTCACCTCGTCCCCGGACGAGAGCACCACGCCGGTGGCCCGCCCTCCCACCGTCACGATGCGTTCGACCCGGGTCTCGAGGCAGATCTCGACGCCCCGCGCCTCGGCGGCGGCGCGCATGGCTTCGGCGATCGAACCCATCCCACCGCGGGGTAGGCCGGTCGAGCCCCGGACCATGTGGCGCCGCGGGTCGTCAGCCGTCGCGTGTCCGCTCACCAGGGACAGCGGGCGGCGCAGGAGGCCGATCGGTGATCCCGGGGTGGAGGGCGCGACGTTCCCGGCGCTCATCGACAGACTCGCCAGCAGCGCCTTGAGGTGGGGGCTGGACAGCCGCCTGTCGAGGAAGTCCTGGATGTTGCCGAAGAACACCTCGGCGAACGCCGCCTCGTCGTCCGGCGTACGCATGGCCGCGGCCAGCTCCGCGAGGCTGGGCGGATCGTCGAACACCGACACGTTGAGCTTGCGCGCGAAGTTGTTGAAGAAGTCGATGATCTCGAAGTAGGCCTCGGCGTCGTTCGGCGCCAGCAGGCGCAGGTCGGCCTCGGTCCGCTTCCGGTCCCGCCAGCCCTTGAACGACCGTCCGTCGGCGAGCGGGAACACCATGGTCGGGTCGGGCCGGTCGAAGGTGACCCCGAAGTGCTCCAGCTGCATGTCCCCGAAGATCCGCGGTTCGAGGGCGCTCGGGGTGTTCGTGATCGTGCCCCGGTAGCCGGGGAAGAACTCCAGCGGCGCGCAGAGGCCCCCGGCCTGCGCCCGCTGCTCGACGACGAGTACCCGGCGACCGGCAGCGGCCAGATAGAAACTGGCGACAAGGCCGTTGTGGCCGCCGCCGACGATCACGGCGTCGTAGTGGGTGCTTCTCGGCTTCATCCCGATACTCCATATTCGATATATCGCAGGCGGGCGACGTGACCCGACCGCGAGACGATCCTCGGCTAGTTCGAGAAGCCGGTCCTGGACAGGAACGCCTTGAGGCCATCGGTCTGCGGATCGCGGAGCAGCCGGCTCGGCGACCCCGACTCGACGATGCGCCCGTCCTGCATGAACACGATCCGGCTCGCCACCTCCTCGGCGAACCGCAGCTCGTGGGTTACCACGATCATGGTCATGCCGTCCGCGGCCAGATCCCGCATGACGTCGAGCACCTCTCCGACCAGCTCGGGATCGAGGGCCGACGTCGGTTCGTCGAAGAGGATCAGCTTCGGGCGCATGGCCAGCGCCCGGGCGATCGCCACGCGCTGCTGCTGCCCGCCGGAGAGCTGCCGCGGGTAGGAGCCGGCCTTCTCCGCCATGCCGACCCGCTCGAGGAGCTCGACGGCGAGGGCGACGGCGTCGGCGCGCTTGCGTCCGATCACCCGCGTGGGCCCCTCGACGACGTTCTCCAGCACCGTCATGTGTGGGAAGAGGTTGAACTGTTGGAACACGATGCCGATGTGCCGCCGGTTCACGGCGACCCGGCGCTCGGGAAGCTCCACCAGCGCGCCGTTCGACTCCCGGTAGCCGACGTACTCACCGTCGACCTTGATGACGCCCGAGTCGACCGTCTCCAGATGGTTGACGCACCGCAGCAGCGTCGTCTTGCCGGACCCTGACCTTCCGATCAGGCAGACCACCTCGCCCCTGGAGACGTCGAGGTCCACCGACTTGAGCACCTCGGTGCTGCCGTACGACTTGCGCACTCCCCTGATCGTGACGAGCGGTGTCATCCGCGCACCACCTTCCGCACCATGCGCCCCCCGGCCCGAACAGGGCCGATGCGCGTCGCCCCCGGGCGTGCGACGCCCCTACCGAAGATCCGTTCGATGTAGATCTGCGCCACCATGAGGATCGAGGTGCAGACGAGGTACCACGCCGAGGCGACGAGCAGCAGCGGGATCGGCTGGAAGTTCCGGGAGAAGATCTGCTCCGAGACGTACAGCAGGTCGCCCAGGGACAGCACGCTGACCAGTGACGAGTACTTCAGCATCCCGATGATGTTGTTGAAGGTCGGCGGGATGATGACCCGGATGGCCTGGGGCAGGACGATGCGACGGAACGTGTGCCACGGGGTCATCCCCAGGCCCTTGGCGGCCTCGGTCTGCCCGCGGTCGATCGAGAGCAGACCGCCCCGAACGATCTCGGACATGTAGGCGGCCTCGTTGAGGCCGAGCCCCAGGACCCCGGCGACCATCGCCGAGATCACCGCGTTGGTCGGCCAGCTGTGCAGTTCGGGACCGAACGGGATGGCCAGCGTCAGCCGCGGGTACAGTGCGCTGAGGTTGTAGAAGAAGATGAGCTGCACCAGGGTCGGTGTGCCCCGGAAGATCCACGTGTAGAACCAGGCGAAGCGGGAGAGAATCGGGTTCTGGGACATCCGGCAGAGGGCGATGACGATCCCGAGCACGATTCCCAGGCTCATCGCCAGGACGGTGACCTCCAGCGTCAGCAGCAGGCCGCTGAGGATCGCCTCGCTGAACAGGTACTCGGCGAAGACGTCCCACCGGTAGGCGTCGTTGGTGACCATCGAGACCACCATCTGCGCCGCGAGCACCAGGGCGACCGCGACCGAAACCCAGCGCCAGGGGTGCCGCTGCTTCACCACGTGCAACGCTTCCGGCGCCTCCCGGGTGAGTTCGCGCGGCTCGGCTGTGGCGCTATCCATGTTGGCTCCACTCGTCGTCGGCCGGGAGCCACCGGGTCGTCCCGCCCGCCTTCAGGGCGATCTGGGTGAAGCTCTCCTCGTCACTGACGGAGCCGTGCCAGTGATGTGCGTGGGCCGGGATCACCACCCAGTCGCCGGGCCGGAGCTCGTGCACCTCGCCCTCGATGGACACCGCGCCCCGGCCGCTGACGGCGTAGAGCACCTGGTCGACGCTGTGGGTGTGCGGCAGGGTACGCGCCCCGGGCGCGAAGTAGACGCCGGTGAGGTCGGTGCCGACCTCCTCGCCGTTGCGGTACAGGTCCGTCCGGGAGACGGCGCCGGCGAAGCGGTCCGGCTCGTCGGCCAGCTCAGCCTGAACCGGGTCGAAATGCCTCGGCTTCATCGTCTCTGCCTCCGTTCAGTGGGTGTCGAAGATTTCTTGCAGGGATCGGACGTATTCGTTGGTGGCGTGCCTCTCGGCGTCGGTCGGCTGGCGCGGGTCCTTGGCCACCGGTGCGGCACCGAACCTGAGCAGGCAGGCGAGCAGGAGCATCCGGGCCTTCGTGGCGCTGAGGTTGCTACCCGCGACGAACGGCACCGGGGCTCTGCCCACCGGGTCCTCCGGGCGGCCGCGGCCGCACCAGACGACGGGAAGTCCCGAGTACGCGGCGACCGACAGCGAGGATTCCACCTCGCGGCTGGCCCAGCCGTTGGGCGCGATGCCCTCCAGCACGAAGCCGGCCAGACCGTGGCGCTCGACGTGGTGTGACACGGCGTCGGCGACGCCGAGGTCCGCACAGCCGCAGGTGCCCGCCAGGCCGTACCTGCCGTACACGACGATGGTGACGACCGGAAGCACCTCGGGGGCGAGCCGGCCGCTGCTGTCGGTGACCTGGACCAGCCGGGTGCGGCCGGCGCCATCCAGGGCCGGAACCTCGCGCGGGAGCGCGGAGATCCGCACGGCGGAGGTTCGGGTGTGCCGCCGCAGCGGCAGGTACTCCAGCCGGATGGGCCACTGGGTGGCGCAGGTGGCCACCGGGCCGCCGCCGGCGTAGCCACCCGGGCGTCCAGCCACCTTGTACGCTCCCCGGGCGGTGCGGACAACGCCGTCGGCCACCAGGACCGGGCCGACGGCGTCGCCGCGGCCGTCCAGATCCCACGCTCTCGACGCGATGTACCGCGCGCCGTCGACGAGGTTCTGGGCGCCGTCCGACCCGACGGAGCGATGCAGACGCTGGGCGACCTGACCGACGATGGGCTTGTCGGTGTCTACGAGCAGCGCCAGCCAGTACAGCGTCTCCTCGATCACCGGGCTGCCCTCGAGCCACTGCACCCCGGCGACGCCCTCCTCGGCGGTGATCTTCTGGACCGTGTTGGTGATGGTCACGAGGGTGGCGATGGTCGGCTCGGCGCGGCTCTCCCATGCGCCGTACGGGAAGTAGTCGACTCCGAGGACCTCGGGGGCTTCGCCGGACACGTACCCGGCCGGCGGGGCGGCGCGGAAGTGCCGGTACCGGGCCAGCCGGCCGAGCACCCCGGCGCGTCCCGTCTCGTCGACCCACAGGGTGTCGAGCTCTTCGTACAGGCGCTCTGCGGACGGGAAGAAGCTCTGCCCCGCCGGACCCGCGCCCTCGGGCAACGGAAGCGCCACCAACTGCCCCCGGGCAAGTACCACCTTCCGCTGTACCGGGGGTGTCGCATCGTTGTTCAGCTCGTCGATCGGGTGGCCGCTGCGATCGACGACGCCGATGACGACGTCGTCGGCCACGCGCTGCGGCACCAGCGCGGCGGGATCCGCGCCCATGGGCGGCGTGTTGAGGATGGTCGCCGTCGGGCCGGCGACAACCGCGATCAGTGGACGGGACTCCGCGTCGGGTTGGCTGCTCACGGGTGGGCCCTCAGTCGGTGCCGGCATTGATGAGGGCCTTGTCGGAAGCGATGCCCTGGACGTTCCACTTCTCGAGGATCTTCAGGTACGTACCGTCGTCCATCAGCTGCTGGAGCGCGGCCTTCATCGCGTCGCGCAGCTTCGGCTCGGCCTTGGAGATCGCAATTCCGGTGTAACCACCGGCCATGAGCGGGTCCCCGAACAGCTTCAGCGCGCTTCCGGCCTGCTTGACCGCGTAGGCGGCCGGCGCCGTCGAGGCGAAGACCACGTCGACCCGCTGGCTGGTCAGCGCGACGACCGCCTGTGGGTTGCTCGGGTAGGTGGCGGACTCGATCGCGGGCTTCCCCGCCGCCACGCACTTCTTCTCGGAGAGGTCGTCGATGATCAGTGCCTCGGCGCTACCTGCCCCGACGCCGACGCGTTTCCCGCATGGGATCGGGTCGCCCTGGTAGTCGCTGCGGGTGATGAAGGACTGGGAGACGCGATAGGCGTCGAGGATGTCGACAGCCTTCTGGCGCTCCTTGGTGTCGAGGAAGCTGATGCCTGCGTCGAAGCGTCCAGCCTCGATGCCGGTGATCACTCCCGTGAACTTGGTGCGGGTGAAGTTGATTTTCAAGCCGAGCTTCGCGGCGACCGCGTCGAGCATCTCGGCGTTGTAACCGATCACGTCCTTCTCGTTGGTGTCGAGGAAGTTGTCGGGCGGGAAGTCGGCCGAGCCCGCCACCTCGATCGTGCCGCGTGCGGCGATCTCGGCGGGCACGAGAGCGTGCAGGCTGTCGTCGGCCGTCACCCCCGAGGCGACGTCCTTGTCAGGGCCGTCGCCTCCGCAGGCGCCCACGGTCATGAGAAGGACGAGGGCGACGGGGACGGCAACGCGTGAGGGTTTGAGAACGGAGAGAGTCATGGCGCCTCCAGATATCCCAGATGCGGCGTACGCTATGCGATATATCTCTCCCCGGCAAGAGGTTGATTCGCCCGTGATCCGGGACCTCACCTGGGCCTACGTCCCCTCCAGGCAACGGGATCTGGCCCTGGCGCGGCCACCGGTGCATGAATGTGGTGAGGCGCCGGGGGTACGCGGGTGGTGTTCCGGGCTGCATCGTGGCCGGGAGCCGAGGAGAGGAGCTCGCGATGACGGCGATCAACCAGAACAGACCGCCGGGCGGCACCACGGAGCAGGCCCGCCGGGCGGCATCACAGATGGGTCAGCAGGCGGCGCAGGCGGGTGGCCAGGTCGGTCATGCCGCCGCCGAGCAGGGCCGGCAGGTGGCCGCGCAGGCACGGCAGGAGGCGCGGCACCTGACCAGCGAGGCCACCTCGCAACTGCACGACCAGGCGCGGACACAGCAGCATCGGGCCGCTGAGGGGTTGCGCGGTCTCGGCCGTGAGCTCGGTTCCATGGCCGATCGTGGCGGGGACAGCGGCCTGGCCGGTGAGGCTGTCCGACGGGCGGCGACGGCCGCGGACCGGACCGCCGGGTGGCTCGACGCGCGTGAACCCGGCGAGGTGATCGACGACGTGCGCGGGTACGCCCGCCAGCACCCGGGGATGTTTCTCGCCGGTGCGGCGGTGGCCGGACTGCTGGTCGGCAGGCTCACCCGAAACCTGACGTCCGGGAACGGGAAGCGGCCCAGCGAACAGATGGGCCAGACCGCGCAGCCGGGCCAACCGCGGCCGACCGGCCAGCAGGTACCCGAGGGGGCGACCGCGGCCCCATACACGGGCGAAGGCCCCTACACCGGGGTGACGCGGGCGCAGAACGTGTCGCCGGCCGGCCAGCGGGAGGCGGACATCCCGGGTGGGGTGGCACCGTGAGCGCCCCGGAGAAGGAACGCACCCAGTCGGTCGGTGAACTGCTGGGTGACGTGACCCGTAACCTGTCGACGCTGGTCCGCCAGGAGATCGAGCTGGCCAAGACGGAACTGCGCGAGGAGGCGAGCCAGGCCGGCAAGGCCGGCGGTATGTTCGCCGGTGCCGCTCTGGCCGGTTTCCTGACCGTGCTGTTCGTGTCGTACGCGGCCTGGTGGGGTCTGTCCAACGTGATGGACCAGAGCTGGGCGGCACTCATCGTGGCGGCGGTGTGGGCGATCGTCGCCGCCGTCCTCCTCGCGATCGGGCGGACGAAGCTGCGGCAACTTCGCGCGGTGCTGCCCCGGACGCAACAGACCGCACGGCAGATACCGGACGCCCTGCGCGGCCGGTGAGTGAGCCGGAAGGGAGCAGACATGTCGACCGATCCGGACCGGATCCGACAGCAGATCGAGCAGACCCGCAGCGAGCTGGTCAGCGACGTCGACGCGCTGACCGACAAGGTCAACCCACGGCGGATCGCCGGCGACCGCGTCGGCCAGGCCCGTGGGGCGCTCGCCCGGGTCAAGGAGAAGGTGATGGGGCCATCCATGGACGGGCACGGTGCTGGCCGGGAGATGTCGTCCCCCTCGGGGTCGATGCGCACCCAGGCGCGGGAACTCGGGCAGCAGGCTCAAGGCAACCCACTGGCGGCCGGCCTGATCGCCTTCGGCGCCGGACTGCTGGTCTCCGCGCTGATCCCGCCCAGCCGTCCCGAGCGGCAGTGGGCCGGCCAGGCCAGGGAAAAGGCCCGTCAACACTCCGGCGAACTGCGCGAGCAGGCCAGCGAGGTCGGCCACCAGGTGCGGGACAACCTGCGCGAGCCCGCGAAGCACGCAGCCCAGTCGGTGGGATCCACCGCCGTACACGGGGCTTCCGCCGTCCAGGGGCAGGCCAGGTCGGCTGCTCAGCAGGTACGGGGGCAGGCGCACGGGGCCGCGGGTGAACTTCGGCAGGGCTGAGCCGGACGCGGCGGGGCCGGCCCGCAGAGCCTTGCGAGCCGAGCGGGGGTACGGCGACCAGACGCCGTACCCCCTTTCCCTAGCCGCGCCCGGCAGGGCCTCAGCGTCAGGCGTGCCTCACATCAGCGGACGGCTGCTGCCGGAGCGACAATGCGATCACTCCTGTCCGTGGTGTCGGACGATGGCGCTGTCATGCCGCCGGCGCTGAAGGCATCGCTGCCCGGAGCGGGCAGATTGCCCGTCGTGGCGTCGCCTCGGATGCGGCTGGCACGCACAACGGCCGCCCCGGCCGCCGCCGCTGTCAGGACCATCGCCGCCGCCTGCAGCAGCCGCCGTTTTTTGTTTCCCCCACGTCTCATGTCGCCCGCCCTCTCCTTGCATCTCAACTGGGCACACCCCATCGTGCAAGCCGGGCAGGGACGAAGAGCGGCGTTGGGGACGGCTGTACCTCGTTCGTGCCTCTTTGCCCGTGGGACGGCGCCGACGAGAGCCCGCCGTACGACCCCGTCGCCCACCGTGCACGCGCCCCACCCGGCCACCGCCGGGGAGCCGCGCCGGGCGCACGTCAGGTGCGAGCGGCCCAGGGGTAGCCCTTGCGCCGGACCTACCCTCCTGCTCCGTCGGGCCAGCCGAGCAGTCGGGCGCCGAGCACGGCGGCATGGAGGGTGAAGCGTTGGGTGGGTTCGTTGGGGTGGTAACCGGTCAGGTGGTGGATGCGGTCGAGGCGGTAGGTGACGGCGCGTACGGACAGGTGCATCTGGCGGGCGGTGGCGGTGTGGTTGCCCTGGTTGTCGAAGAGCACGGTGAGGGTGTCCAGGTAGGGCTGGGCGCCACCACGGGCGGCGGTGAGCGGGCCGAGGACGGTGGTGACCAGGTCGGTGATGGCGTCGCGGTCGCGCAGTAGGACGGGGAAGACCAGCAGATCGGCGGCGTTGAGGACGGGTGCGGTGAAGCCGAGTTTGGCGGCATGGTCGAGGGCGTTGCGGGCCTCGTCGAGCGAGGTGGCCAGGCCGTGTACGCCGGGGTGGGGGCGGCCGACGGCCACCTGCCAGCCTTCGGCGCCGAGTTCGGTGAGAAGCAGGTGCGCCAGTTCGGCCCCGATGCCTCGTAGCCCCCCGGCGCTGATGCACACGAGGTCACCGTCGCGCAGGGTGGTGAGGGTGTTCCCCTCGCCGAACCGGGCGGCGAGCGCCGCGTCGACGCGGTGGATGAGGTCGGCGGTGAGGCGGGGCGCGCGTGCGACCAGGACGGTGTGGGTGGCCGACAGGCGGATGCCGTAGCGGTGGGCGCGTTCGGCCATGCTGCCGGGCTCGGCTCGGCCGGTGAGCAGGTCGTTGACGAATGCGGCGCGTTCGGTGTTGTGTCGAACCAGTTCGGCTCGGCTCTGGTGGAGGTAGCCGTCGAGGGCGGCCACCAACACCGAGTGCGCGGTGTCCAAGAGCGTCACGGCGCGGGTGTGGACGGTGGTCGGAGTGTCGGCGGATTCGAGGGGCGACATGTTCCAGCAGACGCCGGCAGCCGCGAACACGCCGTCGACGAGGTCGTGTGGTTGCAGGTCCTCGTCGGCGGCGCGGGCGCCCAGCCGCGCGGCGGCGTCGCCACGCTTGTCGCCGGCCGGGGCGCGCAGGAGGTCTTCGCAGCTTCGGGCCAGCCAGGTGTGATCGCTGCTGGGCTGTTCCTTCCGGGCGTCGTGGTGGCCGCCCCACGACACTTGGCGGCCACCACGGTCTGCTTCAGACACCGACGTCGCGGCGATCGAACAGGAACACCCCGACGGCCGTGGTGACGGCACCGACAGCCACGAGGGTGAGCAGTTGCGCCGGGTGCCAGCCGGTGTGCAACGGATCAGTGCCGATGAAGTAGTGGAACGGCGAGAACCAGCGCATCCACCGCCAGCCGTCGGACATGCCGCCGATGGCGTTGGCCATGTAGGTCGCGACGGCGAGCACACCGGTGATCGCCAGAACCGTGCCGCGCTTTCCGCTGGCCGCGCCGGCGAGGAAGGCGATACCGGTGAAGCACCAGACCAGGGCGATCAGGCCGACGCCGGCTGCCGCGACGTTGGACAGGGGGATGTCCATGCCCACTCGGGGAACGATGATCATCAGGAGGATCACCGGGACGGCCGCGACCACGGTGACGGCGCAGCCCGTGGCCGCGAGGCGCTGCCCGGCGAAGGCGGTACGCGACAGCGGGTTGGCCAGCAGCAGTTCCATGCCCCCGTCCTCCTCCGGCCGGGCGATCGTCCGGGCGGTCAACGTGACCGCGCACATGAGGACCAGCAGCGGCCCGACCAGGCTGAAGATCGTCGCCTGCAGGTAGCCGGCCGGCGAGAGCATGTCGGCGATGCCGAGGAAGTCCAGCATTCCCTGGGGCAGGGTGTCCTGCTTCAGCTCCGCCGCGCCCTGGAACCGACTGTAGAAGGAGGTGTAGATGACGGTGAAGAGGGCGACGCCGGTGGCCCAACCGATCAGCGCGCCGCGGTCGTCGCGCCACGTCTTACGCACCAGCGCGGGAAGCATCGCCAGCTCCTTCCGAGTGGTAGTAGAACGAGAGGAACGTCTCTTCCAGGTCGGGTTCGGCCGACAGCATGTCCACGACTTCGTGTCGAGCCGCCGCCTTGATCAGCGGGTCCAAGCGGCCATCCACCGTGCACCTGAGGACCGGCCCGGACACCACCACGTCACTGACCCCGGGCAGCACGGTGAACTCCGCCGGATCCACGGGATCGTCGAAGTGGATCTCCACCGACCGGACGGCCCGCTTGCCGAGGGACTCCACGCGCTCGACCGCGGCCAGCCTGCCGTCGCGAATGATGGCGACCCGGTCGGCGGTGTGCTGCACCTCGGCGAGGACGTGACTGGACATGAACACGGTCTGGCCGGCATCCCGGGCGTCGCGGACCATGGCCAGGAACTCCTGCTGCATGAGCGGGTCCAGGCCGCTGGTGGGCTCGTCCAGGATCAGCAGGGCCGGTCGATGCATGAACGCCTGCACCAGGCCGACCTTCTGCTTGTTGCCCTTGCTCATGGCGCGTACCGGGCGGGACAGGTCCAGGTCGAGCCGCTCGGCCAGGTCGACCACCTGTGACCAGGCCACGCCGCCACGGGCGTCGCCGAAGAACCGCAGCAGGTCCTCGGCCTTCTCCCGGCCGGGAAACGCCAGTTCGCCGGGTAGGTAGCCGATCTGCCGGTGCAGGGCGGCCTTGTCCCGGCGCGGATCGAGCCCGAGCACGGTCGCGCGGCCGGAGCTCGGCCGCAGAAAGTCCAGCAGCAGCCGAATGGTGGTGGTCTTCCCGGCACCGTTGGGCCCGAGGAAGCCCATCACCTCCCCGGTGTGGACCTCCAGGTTGAGACCCTCGATGCCGCGGCGTTGGCCGTAGAACTTCGTCAGGTCCTCGGCCAGCACGGCGATGTCGCTCGTCATGCCTCACATCGTGGCGCTCACGCCCGTACGCCATCCAGGGCGGCACCCGGCCGAAATCGGGCAACAAGTCCTGCCGACACCCGGCAACCATGCTGCGCTACTTCGTGTTCGCCTGGCGCTGCCCCGCACCGTCGTCGGCTCCGGATCCACCCGCTGGGGCGCGGCGTCCGGCGCGGAGTCGTGGCAGCGTTGCCCGGCCCACGCGGCGCAGCACGCCGTGCCAGCTCGGGATGTCCCGGGTTTCGTCGAACGCCCGGGCGACCACGACGTCGGTCGAGGAGTGCGCCAGGATCGAGATGACGATGGTCAACGCAACCAGGTGGAAGACCTCGGATGCGGCGCCGATGCCGGACTCGAGCACCAGTAGCCCGTAGACGACGGAGGCGAAGCCCTTCGGCCCGAACCACATGGCCGCGGCCTGCTCCCGCAGGCTCAGCCCGGAGCGCAGGAACGAGATCCACAACGCGATCGGACGGGCGACCACGATCGCCAGCACCGCGAACACCCAACCGGCCCAGGAGATCTCGCCGAGGAACTCCACCGAGATCAGTGCCCCGAAGACCAGCAGCGCGGCGAGCTTCAGCAACTCGGCGACGTTCTCCCCGAAGTGCTCGAACGCGGCCCGCTCCCGCGGCCCGAAGGTCGCCACGGTGATGCCGGCGGCGAACGCGGCCAGGAACAGGTTGCCGTGCGTCGCCTTGCCCAACGCCAGCACCAGCAGCCCGATCGCAACCCCGTTCAGCGGCGCGTACGCCGCCGACGCGGCGAAGAACCGGGTGCGCTCCAGCGCTATCGCGGCCAGCGGCACGAGGACGCCGATCGCCAGCCCGACGGCCAGTTCGGTGGCCAGCTCCCCCAGGTGCAGGTCGTCCGAGCCGGCGGCGACGGCGAGGAGCACCACCACGAACGGCAGCGCCAGGCCGTCGTTGACACCGGACTCGACGTTGAGCAGGTGCCGCAGCCGCGCCGGCACCTTGTCGTTGCCGACCAGCGGTGCCGACCAGACTTCCCGGCGCGCCATGGAGCCCGCCGATCATATCGGTCCCTCGCTCGGGCCGCGTCCGGCGTCGTGCGGGGCCGTCGCAGGTGATCACGCTGGTCGGGTCGTGGCAGGATCCAGGCGTGATGCGGGCACGACAGGCGCGACAGAGGACGCCGGCGGCAGGACCGGGGCAGGCGGATTCTGTGGTGGTCATCGGCCTGGGCCGCTTCGGCGGCGCCCTGGCCCTGGAACTGGTCGGCCGCGGCACCGAGGTGCTCGGCATCGACCACCGGCAGAAGGTGGTGCAGGCGATGTCCGGCCGCCTGCCGCACGTGGTCAGGGCCGACTCCACCGACATCGAGGCGCTGCGACAACTCGGGGTGGAAGAGTTCCTGCACGCTGTCGTGGCAATCGGCACGGACATCCAGGCCAGCATCCTCACCACCAGCCTGCTGGCCGAACTCGGCATCCCCGACATCTGGGCCAAGGCGGTCAGCGACCAGCACCGGCGCATCCTCACCCGAGTCGGCGCGCACAAGGTCGTCGCCCCGGAACACGACATGGGCGAACGGGTGGCCCACCTGCTCTCCGGCCGGATCCTCGACTACGTCGAGGTCGACGCCGACTTCGCCGTCGTCAAGACCACCCCACCGCGCGATGTCGTCGGCGTGCCGCTGCGCGACTGCCGGCTGCGCACCCGGTGGGGCGTCACGGTCGTGGCGGTCAAACCACAGGCCCCACCGCTGGGCCGTCCCCCCGAGTTCACCCATGCCACCCCGGACACGGTGCTCGCCTACGGCGACCTGATCCTCATCGTCGGACCGATCGACAACGTGGAACGCTTCGCCGCCAGCGGGTGAAACGCCCTCTTCGCCGGCCCCTGCCTGGCCCGCGAAGAAGAACACCGCCATGGCGGTCAAACCGGCGAGGAGGCCCAGAAACACCGCGACGGCGTAGAAGACCACCGGAAGCAGCGGTCAGGCGGACGCCGAGAGGCGGATCACCTCGACCTGGCCGTCCAGGAGGAGCGGACCGGCGGCGTACGGGACCAGCAGCGTGTCCCCCCGCCGGAGCGGCAGGTCGTCCTTCTCGCCGATCAGCCTGCCCGATCCGGCCACCACGACCAGCACGCTGCAGCCACATTCCAGACGGTCGCCGCCGTACAGGCGGCGGGCGGCGAAGAACTCGTCCGCGGCCTCGGGCAGCAGTCGCGCCGGAGTGCCGCGGAGTTCGTCGAGCCGCGATGGCGTCCAGGCGCTGCGGTCGACGCACTGCAGGGCCAGGTCGTAGCCGAGGCCCAGGTGGCCGTCGGCGAGGCCGAAGCCTTCGTACTCCAGCAGCACCGAGAAGTCGGTCGGCTCCTGGACCTCGACCAGCAGGATGCCGTCGCCGATCGCGTGCGGCAGGCCGGCCGGGCAGAGGATCGCGTCGCCCGCCGCGACCGGGATCCTGTTGGTGGCCGCGAGCATCGCCTCAGTCCGCTGGCCGTCCACCCAGCCGGCCAGTTCGGCGGCCTCCACGTCACGGGCAAAGCCCAGATGGACGTATGCGTCAGGCCGCGCGGAGACGATCACCCAAGCCTCGGTCTTGCCGTACGGCGAGGCGAGGTGCGCGGTGGCGAAGCGGCGGTCCGGGTGCACGTGCAACGGCAGCCGCTGGCCGGCGTCGAGCAGCTTCACCAGCACGCCGGTGTCGGCGCGTTCCGGGCCGAGCCACCAGCGCGGGTCCGCGGCGATCGCCTCGGCCAGCACGCGGCTGTCGGCCAGGGTGGACAGCCCGGACGGGGCGAGCCCGAACCGGCTGGTCACCGAGCCCACCCAGTCCTCGGGACGGTCGGGCAGCGCCGGCACGTTGCGGAACTGGGCGATCCGGCCGGCGCCGCGATAGAACGTCTCGGGCTGGTTGGCGGGCAGTGTTTCGACGGTCATCGCTGTCCCTTCAGGGCTAGCTCGGCGAGGAAACCGCCGACGAACGTGTCGCCGAGCCCGACGGTGGTGGGGTCCCGGACGTCGAGCGCGAAGCCGGGGACACAATCGACAGTCTCACCCAGGCGCGAGCGCAGCGCCGCCGCGAAGGCAACGGACTCGGGCCGCCGCGGCAGCCGGCGCAGGCGCTCGACGTCCTCGTCGGTGAAGTCGTCGCCGTGGCAGTAGCGGGTGGCCGCCATGACGGTGCCGGTGTCGAGGGCGTCGGCGTATTCGCCTGCGCCGAGCGCCACGGCCCAGTACTTCGTGTGCAGCACCAACGTCGGCGCCGGGATGAGCGCGTGCACCGCCGTGAGCACGTCCGCGACATCCTCGGCCGAGAGCAGGTCGACCGGGCGCCCGAGGTGCGACTGCAGCTCGTCCTCGTTCAGCCCGTACACGCTGATCTCGTCGAGCAGCGCGTCCCGGACCCGGCGGCTGAAGGCGGGCTCGTGGTACGCCGCGTCCTCGAAGTAGGTCACCGCCCCGTACGGCAGCTGCCGCATGTGCTGCTTCAGCGCGGCGAGCCGCTCGTCGAGCTCCGCCTCGTCGCGCATGGCGTTGAACCCGGAGATCAGAAAGACGTCCGCCCTGCCCAACCGGTCGCTGAGATCGTCGGCGAGCAGCATGGCGCCGTTCGCCGGGTCGTTGACGTAGATCAGGCGGTTCGGGAACGGCGCGGTGATGTCGATGTCGCCGGCCCGGACCCGCAGGCCCTTGTCGTACTGAACGATCAGGTGTGGATAGAAGGTGTCCCCGACACCGCTGTTGATGTACTCGCTGTCCGTCGGCAGCAGCCGGCGGAAGGTGTCGTTGACGCTGACCAGGTGCAGCGTCGACGGCACGCCGAGCCGGCTCATCAGGATCCCGGCCCGCACCGAGGTGCCGCCCAGGGTCTGCCGGTAGGGGAACCGGTTCGCGAAGGTCGACAGCGCCGGGGCGGAGGCGACGAAGTGCTCGCCGCCTCCGCCCCGGGCCACGTACCCCAGGATCGACACCACAAGGTCCCGCTCACTGGTCACGGCGGCCGGCGACGTCAGTTCCGCGGCGCCGATGCCGTACTCGGCGACAAGCTGTTCCAGGACGCCGGCGGTCAGCTTCAACTCGTGGTCGACGCAACCGCCGAGGCCCAGGAGTACCCGGGACGCGTCGGCCATGTCAGTAGAGCGAGCCCTTGCCGGCGGCGCCGAACAGCTCGATCTTCTGGGCGGCGACCACCTTCATGGCCTCGATGCAGGCGGGCTGGATGGCGTTCGGCTCACGCACCTTCGGGTCGCTGCCCAGCACCTCGCGCATCTTGTCGTGGTAGGCGACCTTGATGTCCGTGGAGATGTTGATCTTGTTGATGCCGATCCGCGCCGCCTCGCGGATCTCGTCGTCCGGGTTGCCGGAGCCGCCGTGCAGCACCAGCGGGATCTGCACCCGGCTCTTGATCTCCTTGAGTAGATCGAGCTTCAGCTCCGGCTTGAGGTGGGCCGGGTAGAGGCCGTGGAACGTGCCGATCGCGACGGCGAGGCTGTCCACGCCGGTCTGCTCGACGAACGTGACCGCGTCGTCGGGGTCGGTGTAGATGATCTCGGCGGCGCCCGCCTCGGCGTAGCTGTCGTTCCCGCCGATCGTGCCGAGCTCGCCCTCCACCGACACGCCGAGAACGTGCGCGGAGTCGGTCACCTTCTTGGTGATCGCCATGTTCTCCTCGAACGGCTTCAGCGAGCCGTCGATCATCACGGACGTGAAGCCGTACTGGATCGCCTGCAGGATCTGCTCGTAGGTGGCGCCGTGGTCCCAGTGGATCGCGATCGGGACGCTCGAGTTGTGCGACCGCTCGGCGATGGCGGTGATCATCTCGCGGCCGATGTGCCGGACCTCGTCCGGGTGGATCCCGACGATCAGGGGGGCGTTCGTCTCCTCGCCGATCTCCACGATCCCCTTGAACATCGCCCAGTCGCTGATGTTGAAGGCGGGCACGGCGAAGCTGTGTTCGTTGGCGACGTCCAGGATCGCCTTGCCGGTCGTCAGCATTTGTGTGTTTCTCCTTCTGCGTTGCTGGGTGTGTCAGGCCTTGACGGCGCCGGCGGTGAGCCCGCCGATGAACCGTCGCTGGAACAGGAGGAAGAGGACGAGGACCGGAGCGGACCCGAGGATGCTCATCGCCATCATCTGGTTCCACTCGTACGAGTGCTGGCCCATGAGCAGCTGGATGCCGATCGGCACGGTGCGCATGTCGTCGGTACGGGTCAGCGTGAGCGCGAACAGGTACTCGTTCCACGAGATCATGAACGTGTAGACCCCGACCGCGATCAGACCGGGCACCGAGATCGGCACCAGGATCCGCCACAGCGTGGTCCAGCTTGTGCCGCCGTCGACCTTGACGGACTCGTCCAGCTCTCGCGGCAGCGTGTTCAGGTACGCGGTGATCATGATGATCGCGTACGGGAGGGTGAACACCATGTGCGTGAGGATCAGGCCGGGATAGGTGTTGTACAGGCCGAGCGCGACGACGAGCCCGAAGTACGGGATGACGAGCGTGATCGGTGGCACCGCCTGGACGCTGACGATCACGGCGTTGATGGTCTTCTGGAACGGAAACGTGAAGCGGCTGAACGCGAACCCGGCCAGGACGGCCACCAGCAGCGTCAGGACGGTCACCGCGAAGGCGACGACGTAGCTGTTGAGGAAGAACCGCAGCTGGGCGCCGTTGCCCAGGATCTCCCGGTAGGCGTCGAACGAGAAGCCCTTGGTGATCAGTTCGGGCGGGTTCTGGAAGACCTCCCCGTTGCTCTTGAACGAGGTGGACAGCATCCACAGCACCGGCAGGCCAGCGAACAGCCCGCCGATGACGAGTCCGGTGATGACGCCGGCCTTGGCGAGGGTGTGCCGGGTCTTGACGGTGGTGGCCATGGGTTTCACCGCTCCCTCTGCTGACGTACGTAGAAGAAGGCCAGGACCATCGTCAGCAGCAGCACGATCACGGCGGCGGCGGACGCGGTCGCGAACTCGTACTCGCTGAAGGCTTGCTTGTAGGTGTAGGTGCTGAGCATCTCGGTGGCGTTCAGCGGCCCGCCGCCGGTCGTCATCCAGATCAGTGCGAACTGCTGGGACGTCCAGATCAGGTCGAGCACCGCCATGCTGATGATCACCGGCCGCAGCTGAGGCAGCGTCACGTGCAGGAACCGCTGGAACCAGTTCGTCCCGTCCACGGCGGCCGCTTCGTACAGATCGTTGGGAATGCCCTGCAGCGCGGCGAGCAGGCTGATCATGAAGAACGGGTAGCCGGACCAGACGTTGACGAAGGTGACCGCCCAGAGCGCCTTGCCCGGGTCACCGAGCCAGTTCACGCCCTCCTCGATGAGACCCAGCGTGTGCAGCACGTAGTTGACCACGCCGGACGGGTCGAGCAGCAGCCGCCAGATGACGGCGATCACCGCGATCGTGAACAGCCAGGGCAGGATGTAGACGATCCGGAAGATGGCCTTGGTGACCCCGCTCAGCAACTGGGTGTTGAGCATCAGCGCGAAGGCCAGGCCGAGGACCAGGTGGGCCACGGCGCTGACCGAGATGAAGATGGCAGTGTTCTTCAGCGCGGCCAGGAAGTCCGGGTCGCTGAGCACCTTGGTGTAGTTGGCGAACCCGGCGAACACCGAGTTCTCCTGGACGATCACGTTGTCCCGGAACGAGTAGCTGATCACCATGACGATGGGGACCACCATCAGGACCGCGATCAGGAGCACCGTGGGGGACAGATAACCGTACGGGATCAGGCGCCTGGCCAGGACGGAGCGCGCCGGGCCGGGGGTGACCTGTTCCTCGGTGGGCGCCGCGGCTTTCGGCGCCGTCATGGATGTCATCGCTGTCTCCTTGATCGGGCGCCGCGCCGGCGGACCGGCACGGCGCCCGGACGGGCTACTCGATCACCGAGGACCAGGACTCCTGCGACTTGGCGAGGGCCTCGTCGACACTCGTCTTGCCGGTCAGCACGAGCTGGAGCTGCTCGTCGAAGCTGCGCATCAGGTCCTCGGACTTGGGCAGGCCGACGAACTCGTTGGCCGGGTAGCCCTGCTGGTAGATGTCGAAGGCGGTCTTGAACAGCGGGTCACTGTTGCTGAAGTCGGGCTGGGCGTTCTTGTTGCCCGGGAAGCCGTTCGCGATGGTGCTCAGCTTCGCGTTGGTCTCCTGACCGAGCAGGTAGGACACGAACTTGAACGCCTCGGCCTTGTGCTTGGTGGAGTTGGAGACACCGATGCCCCACGACGCGTACGGGATGCCGCGCTTGCCGGTGTAGCCGTCCTCGGCCGGCAGGGCCGCCACCTCGAACTTCAGGTCCGGCTTGTTCTTCTTGATCAGGTTGATGTGCGCGAGCGAGTCGATCATCATCCCGACCTGGCCGTTGGTGAACTTCTCGACCTTGTCCTGCTCTTTCATGGTGAGCGAGCCGGGGGCGATGACGCCCGCGTCGTTCAGGCTCTTCACGTACTCGACCGTGCTCTTGACCGGCGCGCTGGTCAGGTTGGGCTTGCCGTCGGCCAGCATGCTGCCGCCGGACGCCCACAGCCAGGACATGACGTCGTTCTGGATGCCGTTGGGGACGGCGGTGTCGAGCGGGAGGGCCCAGCCCTTGACGTCACCGCCGGTCGCGCTGATCTTCTTGGCCGCGTCGAGGAACTGGGTGCGCGTGGTGGGCACCTCGGCGACGCCGGCCTTGGTGAGCAGGTCCTTGTTGACGAAGAGCGGGTAGACGAAGTTGACCACCGGGATCATGTAGGTCTTGCCCTTGACCTGCACCTGGCTGGCCAGCTGGCTGGCGTCGTAGTTCGCGTCGGCCATCAGGGTGGACAGGTCGGTGATCGCGCCCTGCTTGGCGAAGTCGTTGACCCAGGCGCCGTCGAGGCCCACCACGTCGGGCAGGGTCTTCGACGCGGCGCCGGTGATCAGCTGCTGCTTGGTCGACGCGTACGGCGCGCTCAGCAGCTTGATCTTGATGTTCGGGTTCTGCGCCGTGAAGTCATTAATGATCTTGTCGAACTCCCCGGCCGGGAGCTCGGCTCCCCACCACTGGGCGAACTCCAGCGTCACGCTGCCGTCCGAGGCGGTGTCGCCGGAGCCGCCCGAGCCGCACGCCGCCACGAACGCGACCATCGCGGCCGCTGTCACCGCCCCTATCACTCGCTTCAGCCGGGTTGCACGAACCGCCATGACGAGCTCCTTCTATATCGAGATCTTTCCGCCCTCTGCCATGTTGGCGTCACGTTAGCAGCGTGTTAAAGGCGTAGACAAGAGAAGAACAGCAGAAAGCTGCGGAGTACGGCATACTGTCGTGCCATGAAGCAGGCCGCGGCACCCCGCCGTCACCCTCCGAGCTGTAGGTGGCCCGGCCGCCACCGACTCCGGGTCGGCCGCGCCGGCCCTTGCGACTCTTCGCGGCTCCATGCGGCAATGCACGCAGTGGACACGGATTTGTGGCATACTGCCGCACTGACAAGGGGGAAACAGTGAGCATTGGCAGGGACGAGCGGCAGCGCCACCTGCCCGCCGGACGCAAGGCTCAGCTGGCCGCGTACGTCACCGACACCGGCCAGGTCACGGTGGGTGAGTTGGCCGAACGCTTCGGTGTATCCATCGACACCGTGCGACGCGACCTCGATCAGCTGGCCGCCGACGGCATCCTCGTGCGCACGTACGGCGGAGCGGTCAGCCTGTCCACGGTCTTCCGCACCGACCGCGCCGTCGACCAGCGGCTCACCGTGCAGGAGCAGGAGAAGGAGAAGATCGCGGCGCTGGCCGCGGCGCTTGTCCAGGACGGCTCGACCATCATGATCAACGGCGGGACGACCACCCTCGCGCTCGCCCGCAACCTCGGCCAGCACCGCGACCTCACGGTGGCGACGAACAATCTACTGGTGCCGGGCGCCCTCCCGCCCACGGCCATCCGCGACATCTACATCTTCGGGGGCGCGGTGCGCGCGCTCACCCTCGCCACGATCGGCCCGGTCAGCTTCCGCGCCAACACCGGCGCCGAGCTGGACATCAGCTGCGATCTGGCGCTGATCGGCGTCGGCGCGGTCGCCGCCGACGCCGGCTACACGACGAGCAACCTCGCCGAGGCCGCGATGATGCAGGAGATGATCTCCCGTGCGGCCCGCGTGGCGATCCTCGCCGACTCCTCCAAGTTCGGCCGCCGCCTGTTCGCCCAGGTGTCGGAGCTCGGCGCCGCCGACTACCTGATCACCGACACCGCGCCGCCAGCCGACCTGCGGGACGCCCTCAAGGCGAGCGGCGTGGAGGTGCTCACCCCCACGGCCAGGGCCCTAGCTCCACGGCAGGCGTGACCGCTCCTGCCAGTAACGGGTGGCGGGCATTGCCAGGTCCTTCCACCGGGCCGGGTCGACGGTGAGCCCCTCCGCCCGCAGGTTCGAGGCCAGCTGATCGCCGGTCGCGGCACCGGACAACACGATGGACGCCCAGGGCTGATGCAGCACCGCCGCGAGCGCGGCGGCATCGCCGGGTGCGCGCTCACCCACGGCGAGACGGCCGTTGGCAAGCGCCTCCTTCACGATGACCAGGCACCCCGCGTCATGCGCCTCGGCGAGCGCCGGGCCGACACTGGGCTCCAGGAGATTCCAGGTGGCCTGCACGCTGCGGAACAAGGGCCGTCCATCGACCTGCACGTCGAGCGCGGCCCGGATCGCCTCGGCCTGCGCGGGGCCGCTGGTCGACAACCCGATCACCGGGCCCTGCGCGGCGAGGCCGGCGAGCCGGCGGTGCAGGGCCACGTCGCGCAGGGCGGGGCTGTCCGGGGTGAGCGAGTGGATCTGGTAGAGGTCGAGGCGGCCGCCGAGCAGGGCCCGGGTCTCGCCGAGCTGCCGGTCGAAGGTGGCGACGCCGTGGTCCTTGACCTCGTGCGCCTCGGCATCGATCCGCCACCCGGCCGTGTAGGTGTATCCCCACTTGCTGCCGACGACCACGTCGCCGACGTCCGGCCGGGCGTGCAGCCACTGGGCCAGGAACTCCTCGGCCCGGCCGTAAGAGCGGGCGACGTCGAAATACCTGATGCCGGCCGCGTACGCCCGATCGAGGAGATCCCGAGCGCGGGCGCGCATCGTCTCGACGGTCCGTTCGGCCGGCAGGTCGGCAGCGCGCCCGAGATTGATGTAGGCCGGACGGCCGACGGCCGCCAGCCCCAGCCCGATCCGGGAGGCCCCCGCCAGGCGATCGACGATTTCCATGATCCCATCCAACGCCCTGGCCGGAACTCGCCCCTCGGCACCTGATTCGTTACCTGTATATCAGGGGGTCAGCAGGTCAGAGCCCCCAGCCGGGCATGCCGCCATCGTCCCCCGCCGGGCCTGCGCCGAGGCCCGCTACGTCCCGACGTAGGCGGGCGCCAAGGCAGGGTCCTCGGCCCGCTGCCTTACCGCCGGGTGGGAACTGCGGTTCTCGTGCAGCGCGAGCAGGCCCGGTACCGCCGCGAGTAGCACGAGCCGGGGGGCCAACTCCACGGGAACCACGACCGGTGTGCGGGTCGCCGCGGCGAAGGTGGCGAGGGTGACCAGTCCGACGCTGAACCGAAGTGTGGTGACGTGCAGGAAGGACAGTTCGGCGCTGGCCATCCGGCCGAGGACGGTGCCGGCCGCCCAGAGCGCCGCGGCGCCGGTGGCCAGTCCGGCCGCGGCCAGGCTGCGGGGTTGCACTCCCAGCGGGTCGGGGAAGGCCAACAGCCAGGCACCGACGACCGCAGGCACCGCGAAGAGGGGGAAGCGCCGGCTCACCCGTTCGCCCAGCAGCGCGGCGGCCAGAACAATCGCCAGTGCCGGTTGCAGCTTCTGCAACACCTGCGGGGTGATCGGGTCGCCGAGCCGGAACGCGGCGGTGAACAGCGTCGTGGCCAGCGCCGAAGAGCCGGCCCCGATCACCAGCACGGCCAGCTTTGCCCGCAGGGAGCAACGGGCGAGCGAGCGTACGGCCGGGATCACCCAGGGCGACGTCAGAAGCACGAGGACGACGTGTTCGGCCAGGACCACGCTCAGCGCCGGAAGCTGCCGGGAGAGCGGGGTGCCGGCGTCGCGTTGATCAGTACTCGGCGGCGAACCGGTTCGGCCGGCTGGCGGTCGACGCCGGTGACCCGGACCACGAGCGGGTCGCCCCGCCCAGGCGGTCGAGCCCGAGCGCGAGCAGGTGGGAGACGGTGTCCACGTCCTGCCGCAGCCCAGGCGCGGTCACCGGGAGGTCGTGGTAGCCGTCGGCGAGGAACCGGCATCGGGAGCCGGGGCCGAGGAAGGTTCGGAGACGTCGAGGCCCGTGCACCTGGTCTTGGCAGCTGCGAAGGGCTTCGCCGGTACGACCACCACCCACGAGCCGTCCGTCATGCGTCGGGTTCCATCCCGGTCAGCCGCCCGTACAGCTCGGGTCGCCGGTCGCGGAGGAAGGGGCGTCGGCGGCGGGAGAGGTCGACCAGGCTCAGGTCCACCTCGACCACCGCCACGTCGTCGCGGTCGTCGGCGGCCTGGGCGAGCACGTCGCCGTTGGGGCCGTAGATCGCGCTGAGCCCGAAGTAGTCTTTCACCCCCTCCGTGCCGACCCGGTTGGCGCAGATCACGAAGAGCCCGTTGAACACGGCGTGGGCGCGCAACTCCAGCTGGAACACCTCACGCATCGGGGCGCTCGCCGAGGCGACGGGAACGCAGAGCACCGATCCGCCGCGCAGGGCGACGATACGGCTCAGCTCGGGGAAGTGCCGCTCGTAGCAGATGATGGTGCCGACTCCGGTCTCACCGGTCTGGACCACCTCCGGCTCCGTGCCACCCGGACGGAAGTAGAACTTCTCGGGGAAGCCGTTGGAGAACGGCAGGTGCGACTTGCGGTACACCGACCTGAGTTCACCGTCGACGTAGGTGCAGGCGGTGTTGTGGTACACCCCCGGCATCTGCCCCGCCTCGAAGATCGACGAGACGACGGTCATCCGGTACCGCTTCGACCGCTCGGCCGCCATCCGATTGGACGGGCCGTCAAGTCCCTCGGCGTACCGGAAGTAGTCGAGGTCGGGCTCCGGCTGGACGAAGGGCACCGCGAACAACTCCGGCAGCAGCAGGATCCGGGCGCCCTGGGCGGCAGCGTCGTCGATCAGGTCGGCGGCACGCCCGATCGTCTCGTCCCGGTCGTCGGTAGCACGAAGTTGCAGGGCGGCGAGTTTCACGCGGGGACCTTTCCGACAGCCGGGGCCAGGCCGGTGAGAGCCACCCCGGAACGTGTTCTGTACCGCTTGTTCACGCTGATCAGGACCGCGGTCAGGGGTTCCAGTTGTCGGGCCAGCCGCAGCCGGCCGGCGTCGAGGGCGCGACCGCCCGTCACGTCGGCGGCGAGGGCCATCACCCGCTCCTTGGCGGCGGTGGCGTCACCGCAGACCAGGACGTCCTCGTGGCTCAGGTCCGCCTCCGGATCGAGCAGGAGGGGGGCGGCCAGGTGATGGAATGCCCCGACCACGGTGGCCGAGGGGACGATTTCGGCGGCCTCCTCGGCAGCGCTTCCGGCCGAGACGGTGCGACCGTACGGCCCGAACCGGTCGAAGCTCAGCGGATTGACGCAGCTGATGACTAGTTTGCCGGCCAACGCCTGCGCCAGGCTGGTCACCAGTTGGGCGTGTCCGTCGTACGGCACGGCGAGCAGCACGATGCCGGCGCTCTCCGCAGCCGCCAGGTTCGTCGCACCGGTGATCCGGGCACCGCCGGCCTGCGCGGACAGCTCCTCGGCAGCGGTGATCGCCCGCTGGGCGTCACGTGACCCGAGTACGACCTCGTGTCCGGCGCGCGCCAGGCGGTAGCCCAGCCCCCGGCCCTGCGGGCCGGTGCCACCGACCACGGCGATGCGGGTGGAAAGGTTGTCCGTCATCGGGTCACCCCTTCGCGGCCTGGGCGAGCCGGGTGAGGGTCTGCTCCTTGTCACCCAGGGTGGAGATGATCGGGCAGCGCAGCCCGGCCTCGTGGTACGACTGCAGCTTCTGGAAGGCGTCGTCGGTGGAGCCGCAGGCGGTGACGTTCTGCACCAGGCTGTTGGGGACCAACTGCATCGCCCGCTTGATGTCCTCCGGCGTGGCGGGCCAGCCGGCGATCTCCTGCAACCGGTCGACGAGTTCGCGCTCCACCCCGCAGTGCTCGGCGATGTGCGGCTGCTGACAGAGATAGAGGGTGAGGAATGCCTTGCACGCGTCGATGGCCTCCTGCGGGTCGTCGTCGTTGACGCTGCACGCCACGATCTGGGTCAGGTCGATGCCGTCGCGGCCGTCGGTCCGCCTGGCCACCCCGCGCTCGATCGCCGCACGGGCGCCGACCAGGTACGACGGGGGAAGCAGGAAGTCCATGTGCACGCCGTCGCTGATCTCGCCGGCGAGTTCGAGCATGCGGGGGCCGACCGCGCCGATGTAGATCGGGATGTCGACCGGCTTGTTCTCGCGGTACATGCTGTCGAAGCGCACGTCCTTCATCTGCACGAACTCGCCGTCGAAGGAGACGACCTCGTTGCGGAAGAACGCCTGCAGGACGGTGATGTACTCGCGCATCGACTTGATCGGCTTGGCCAGCGGCTGGCCGACCTTCGTCGCCAGGGGCTCCCACCAGGCGCCGATGCCCAGAATCGCCCGGCCCGGCGCCACCTCGTCCAGGGTCTTGAAGGTGACCGCCATCAGGGCCGCGTTGCGGCTCTTGTTGTTGACGACACCGGTGCCGATCTTCACGTTCCTCGTCCTGCTCGCGATGATCGCCGCCGGGACGATGCCGTCGCGGGCGAGTCGCCCCTCGGCGACCCACACGGACTCGAACCCGTTCTGGTCGGCGAACTCGGCCTGCCAGTAGGTCTGTTCCAGGCTGAGTCGCTCTCCGACGTGGATACCCAGGGGAAGTTTCATCTCGGCGTCAGCTCCGCTCGGTACGTGGTGGAGGGATGGGAGTCGGTAGGAGTCAGGAGAGGCGCGGCGCGGCGCGGGTCAGGAAGGTTCCCCGGCCGGGGGTGGCGTGCCGGAGGCCGGCCGCGTCGACCAGGTGCTCACCCCGGGTGAACACGTGTACCGGCTTGCCGGTCACCCGCATGCCCTCGTAGATGTTGTAGTCGGTGCGCAGGTGCGAACCCGCCGCCGTGATCACGTGGTCGGCCGCCGGGTCCCAGACCACCAGGTCGGCGTCCGCCCCGACGGCGACGATGCCCTTGTGTGGGAAGAGGCCGAACAGTTTGGCCGGCCGGGTGGCGACCAGGTCCACGAAGCGGCACGGATCGATCAGCCCGCCGACCACCCCGGCCTGCCAGAGGACCATCAGCCGGTCCTCGATGCCCGGGACACCGTTGGGCACCTTGGGGAAGTAGCCGGGGCTGCGCATCTTCTGCGGGGGCAGGTCGTCGGGCTGGTGCAGGCAGAAGCCGGCGTGGTCGGTGGCGACGGTGGACAGGGCGCCGGTGGCGAGCATCCGCCACAGGCCGTCCTGGTTGCTGCGTTCCCGGATCGGCGGGGAGCAGACATACGCGGCGGCCCGTTCCCCGAGGCCCGCGTAGTCCTCGTAGGCCACGACCAGGTACTGGGGGCAGGTCTCGCCCCACACCCGCGACCCGGCCGCCCGGGCCCGGCTGATCTCGTCGGCCGCCGCCGCACTGGAGACGTGCACCACGTACAGCGGTGTGCCGACGGTGTCGGCGAGCACGACGGCCCGATGCACCGCCTCGGCCTCGGACTCGTGCCCGTGTGCCCGCAGGTGGAAGCTCTCGGCGGTCCGGCCGCTGTCCACCAGGCGCCGGACCTCCCGGGCGACCATGTGTCCGTTCTCGGCGTGCACCATCGGCAGTACGCCGAGTTCGCGCGCCAACTCGAAGCCGTCGAGCAACTCGTTGTCCTCGACCATCTGGCCCGGGTAGGCCATGAAGAACTTCCAGCTGGTGGCGCCCTCGGCGACCAGCCGGCGCAGGTCGTCGAGGACGTCCGGCTGGGCTGCGCGGGGCGGCACGATGGCGTGCAGGCCCACGTCGATCACGGCCTTGGTCGCCGCCGCATCCCGCCGCCGCAGATAGGTGTCGTACAGCGACCGGTCCGGCTCCTTCTTGACGAAGTCGAGGACGGTGGTCGTGCCGCCGTACGCGGCCGCGACGGTCCCGGTGTGGAAGTCGTCGGCGGTGTGGGTGCTGAACCCGTCGACCGGGTACTCCAGGTGTGTGTGCGCGTCAATGCCACCGGGCATGACCAGCTTCCCGGTCGCGTCGACGACGTGGTCGGCGGCCCAGTCCGGCCCGGCGCCGAGGGCGACGATCCGGCCGTCCCGCACCAGCACGTCGGCGCGGACCGCGGCGTCGGCGTTGACGACCGTGCCGTTGGTGATCAACGTCGTTGGCATCCGTATCTCTCCTCCCTGGCGGGTTCCCGCCCGTCGTGCCGTTGGTCAGCCCTGGTAGTGCTCGTCGGCGAGGGACAGGACCTCGTCGAGGACGCCGAGCGCGAGATCGATCTCCTCGGCGTTGATGACCAGTGGCGGGGTCAGCCGCAGCACGTTGAAGTTGGCGGTCAGGTAGACGCCCTGCTGCATCGCGGCCTTGAGCAGCCGGCTGACCGGGGCCGCCGCCGGGCCCTTGGCGTTGAACGGGACGAGCGGCTCCCGGGTGTCGCGGTTGCGCACCAACTCCACGCCGTAGAACAGCCCCCGGCCACGGATGTCGCCGATGCTCGGGTGGCTCTCGGCCAGCTTCGCCAGGCCGGCCCCGAGCCGCTCCCCCATGGCGCGCGCGTTGTCCACCACGCCCTCGTCCTGCATGATCCGCAGGGAGGCCACGCCGGAGGCGCAGGCGAGCGGGTGCCCGGCGTAGGTCAGACCGCCCCAGAACATGTGATCCCGCAGCCAGTCGGAGATCCGGGCAGAGACCGTCATGGCCCCCAGGGGGACGTAGCCGGAGTTCAGCCCCTTGGCGGTGGTGAGGATGTCGGGCACGACGTCCCAGTGGTCGCAGGCGAACCACTCACCGGTACGGCCGAAGCCCGCCATCACCTCGTCGAAGATGAGCAGGATGCCGTGCCTGTCGCAGACCTCCCGCAGCGACCGCAGGTACCCGTCCGGCGGGTAGAGCAGACCGTTCGTGCCGGTGACCGGCTCGACGATCACCGCGGCGACCGTCTCCGGGTTCTCGTACTGGAGGATCTCCTCCAGGTGCGGGCCGCCGGAGCAGACCGGGCACGGGTCGGGGTGCCCCGCCGGGCACCGGTAGGTGTAGGGGTCGAGCATGCGCACCACGCCGGTCATCCCCGGTTCCGCCGCCCACCGGCGCGGGTCGCCGGTCAGCGACATCGCACCCGCCGTGGCGCCGTGGTACGAGCGGTAGCGGGCGACGATCTTCTGCCGGCCGGTGACGTGCCGGGCCAGCCGGACGGCGTTCTCGTTGGCCGCCGCCCCACCGGTGGTGAAGAAGCTCATCTTCAGGTCACCGGGGGTGACCCCGGCCATCAGCTCGGCCAACTCCGCTCGGGAACGCTCGGCGAAGCCGGGCCCGATGTAGCAGAGTTGCTCGGCCTGGGCGCGGATCGCCTCGACCAGTCGGGGGTGCTGGTGACCCAGGTTCAGGTTGACCAGTTGCGACTGGAAGTCGAGGTACCGGCGGCCGTCGTAGTCCCAGAACCACGAACCGGATCCGCCGGCCACCGGGATGGGGTCGAGCGTGCCCTGCACCGACCAGGAGTGGATCACGTACTCCTTGTCGATTTCCCGGAGCCGCTGGCTGGTCCAGGTGTCGGTGTCGGTGATCGTCATCGGCTGGTCTCCGTCCCGTCCGGCCGGGTCAGTTGTTCTTCAGCTCGGCGCCGAAGGCGGCGAGCCGGGCCAGCGGGCGTCCGGCGTTCGACGCAGCGCAGACCACGAAGATCTCCCGGGGTCGGGGCACGTCGGCCACCTGGAGGGTCACCGTCTGGTGGTGCGAGCGGGTCTTGGCGTCCAGCTTGTGCTTGAGCGGGATGTCGATGGGGCTGCCGGGCAGGCCGACCTTCTCGGCGGCGGGCAGCAGTTCGGTGCCGCCGGCCGGGTTGCGGAAGGCGTTGCCGAAGCGGAGGTTGTGGATCAGCGCCGAGCCGTGCTCGACCTCGCCGTCGATACCGACGAGCGCCGCCTTGCCGAACGCCTCGACCTCCTCGCCGAGCAGTTCCACGCAGGCGGGGCCGACCAGGTTGCCGATTTCCTCGCCGATCTCGTCGGCCAGGGTGACCAGGTCCTGGACGTATTCGCTGGGGTAGGGATTCTCGATGACCACGCCGGCGAAGGCGACCCGGTGCACCGGCTGCACCGGCCTGCCGTTCTCCAGCCGCGTCTCTTCGAGGTGACGGATCAGCTTGCGAACCCGGATGCTCACGATCACTCCTTAGCGGTTCATTGGATGAACCATCGGTTCATATCTTGACTTTGCGGGAAGAGCGAGTCAATAGCCTTCGAGGACAGATCCCGGTACTCGGGGTGCCGGCGCGTCGCCCGACCACCGCAGGTCACATAGGACGCAGGCCCGCCACCCGGACGGGTAGCGGCTCAGCCCCCGGCCGGCCCGTCCATCACGTAGAGGTCGGTCCGCCGGTCGGCCAGCGGCTGGTTGAACGGGTTGCGCAGCCGTTGGGCACGCGAGCCGATCAGGTCCACCTCCGCCAGCACGAGTTCCTCGCGGTCCGGGCTCGCCGGGCCGGCGAGCGGCCAACCGTCGGGTCCGACGAGGACGGACCGGCCGACGAAAGCCTGCCCACGCTCGACTCCGATTCGGCTGACCCCGGCGACGTAGCACTGGTTGGAGTGCGCCCCGGTCATGCACATGAGGTTCGCCATCGCCGGGGCGGCCTCGGGCTGCCCGGGCACCGGCACCCAGTTCGACGGCAACACCACCAGGTCGGCGCCCTGCAACGCCGCGCTGCGGAACGTCTCGGGGAACCACGCGTCGTAGCAGATCCCGATCCCGATCCGCCCCAACGGCGTGTCGAAGACCGGGAAACCGTCCCCGTTACGGTCGTAGATCTCCTTCTCGTCATTCCACAGGTGCGCCTTGCGGAAGGTTCCGACATGACCGGTGGGGCCGAGCAGCACCGCCGCGTTGAAGACCCGGTCCCCGTCCCGCTCGGTCACCCCACCCACGATCCACACGTCCAGCTCGGCGGCGAGCCGTGCCCACGCGGCGACCGTAGGACCGTCCGGCACCGGCTGGGCATGGTGCGCGGCCTCCGCCCGGTCGGCGAAGACGTATCCCGCCGAGGCCGCCTCGGGCAGCACCACGAGTCGGGCGCCGCGGCCCGCCGCCTCCCGGATCCAGTACGACGTCCTGGTGACGTTCGCCGGGATGTCGCCGAAGACCGGCTGCAGTTGGACTCCGGCGAGCAGGAACCTGGTCACCATGACGCCCGCAGCGCCGCGTACTTGATGTTCAGGTACTCGTCGATGCCGACCGTCCCGCCCTCGCGCCCGAGACCGGACTGCTTGACACCGCCGAACGGCGCCGCCGGGTTGGAGATGATGCCCTGGTTGAGCCCCACCATCCCGCTCTCCAGCCGCTCGGTCACCCGCAGGCCACGGCCGAGGTTCTCGGTGAAGACATAGGCGGCGAGGCCGTACTCCGAGGCGTTGGCCCTGCCGACCGCCTCGTCCTCGTCGTCGAAGACCACGACCGGGGCGACCGGGCCGAAGATCTCCTCCCGGACGCACCGGGCGCCGTCCGGCACGGCGGACAGGACGGTCGGCGCGAAGAAGTGACCCTGCCCGGCGATCGGCCCGCCGCCGGTGACGACCGCCGCCCCCAGCTGCGTCGCATCCGCGACCAACTCGGCGACCGACGCCACCGCGGCCCGGTCGATGAGCGGCCCCACGTCGGTCGACGGGTCGAGCCCGTGCCCGACGCGCAGCCCACCCAGCCGCTCGGCCAGCGCCTCGACGAAGCGGTGCACGACCGAACGCTGCACGTAGAACCGGTTCGCGGCGGTGCACGCCTCACCGACGTTGCGCATCTTCGCCTGTACGGCCCCCTCGACCGCCAGGTCGAGGTCGGCGTCGTCGAACACGATGAACGGCGCGTTCCCGCCCAGCTCCATCGACGTGCGCAGCACCCGCTCGGCGGACTGGGCGAGCAGCGTCCGGCCGACCGGGGTGGAGCCGGTGAACGACAGCTTGCGCAACCGGTCGTCGGCGAGCAGTGCCGAGGTGACCCGGCCGGACTGCGAGGTGGTGAGCACGTTGACCACGCCACGCGGCAGACCGGCCTGCTCCAGGATCTCGACCAGCGCCAGCATCGACAGCGGGGTCTGCTTTGCCGGCTTGACCACGACCGTGCAGCCGGCCGCCAGGGCGGGACCGATCTTGCGGGTGCCCATCGCCATCGGGAAGTTCCACGGGGTCACCAGCAGACACGGTCCGACCGGCTGCCGCAGGACGACGACCCGCGAGTTCCCGGCCGGTGCCGTGAGGTAGCCGCCGTCGATCCGGACCGCCTCCTCGCCGAACCAGCGAAGAAACTCCGCGGCATAGGTGACCTCGGCCTGGGACTCGGCGAACGCCTTGCCCATCTCCAGGGTCATCATCCGGGCCAGGTCGTCCCGACGCTCGACAATCAGGTCGAACGCCCGGCGCAGCACCTCCCCGCGTTCCCGGGGCGGGGTGGCGGCCCAGCCGGACTGGGCACGGGCGGCGGCGGCCAGTGCGTCCAGCCCGTCGGTGACCGAGGCGTCGGCCACCTCGGCGATCGTCGCTCCCGTCGCCGGGTCCTCCACGGCCAGGACGGCACCGTCCCGGCCCGCGCGCCACTCGCCGTCGACGTACAGGCCCTTGGGGGTCTTGTCGACCACGGTCAACGCCGCCGCCAACGCCTCGGCTGGTACGGCCATTGTTTCCTCCTTCACCGCAGGCGTCGCCCTGGGCGAGCCGGTGCGGTCGGCGGGTGCCCTAGCGTCTGGCAAAGGCACTCGGAATATCGATGTCAGCGTTACTGAGCAGGTCGGTGAGCTGCCGTGCGGCCTTGATCACCGACTCCGCCATGGTGTCGATGCGGTCTCGGGTGATCCGGTAGGTGGGCCCGCCGATCCAGACCGCGTAGGGGGTGGTTCCACGCAGGCGCACCGGTGCGGCGACCGACGCGGCACCGACCTCCAACTCGTCGTACGCGAATGCGAACCCCTGGTTCCGCACCGCCTCCAGTGCGCCCATGAAGGACTCCAGGTCCCCCACCTCCGGCGGGGCGTGCTCGGCGAACTCCTCGGTGAAGTCGGCCCGTACGGCGTCCGGGCTCAGCGCCGCCAGCAGCACCTTCCCGGTAGAGGTCGCCCACACGGGCTGGGTACGGGGCACCGGCTTGAGCGTCTGCCCGATCAGCGACGGCCCCGGCGCCTGCGCGACGACCATCACCTTCGGCGGCAGCAGCACGTCGAAGCCCGCGGTCTCCCTGGTCTCCTCGGCCAGGTTCCGCAGCACCTCCCGCATGTGGCCGTAGGCGCCACCGCCGTCGAGCAGGCCACCCACGATGGAGAGCAGTCCGAGCGACACCCGGTAGCGACGGGTCACCGGATCGAGGGTGAGCCAGCTCTCCCGTTCCAGCACGGTGAGCACCCGGTAGCAGGTGGCCTTGGGGATACCCGCCTCCCGGGCCACCTCACTGAGCCCGACGCCCTCGGGGTGAGCCGCCACGGCCCGCAGGAGCCAGATCGTACGTCGCACCAGCCCCGCCTCACTGGGCGCCATCGCTACCTCCATCAATCACCATCGGCCGTGGGATACGGCCCACATCTTGGCAGACATCATTGGCTGCGGGCGTGTGCCGAACGGCGGGCGCCGCCCGGCACACGCCGCACGCCTACTTCCCGCCTTCCGTGATCGTCACGGTCTGCGGCGTGTAGGACTTCCCGCTGGTGTCGAAGCCGTCGGCCTTGAGTTCGTCGTTCGCGCGCTGTGACAGATCGGTGCGGAACGCGTCCTTGTCCGGCACCTTCTTCAGGACGCCACCGCCCATCGCGATCTTGATCGTCTGGTCCCAGGCCGCCTGGTCCATCATTCCCACGCCGTTGGACGAGGGCCAGATCAGCTTGTTGATCTCGTTGAGCATCCAGGTCTGGTGCCCCTGCCCCAGCGCGCTGCCGTTGTCGAGCACGATGTCGACGCAGCCGGCCAGGTCGTCCCGGCAGTAGCCCCAGCCACGGTAGGTCGCCTTGAGGAACTTCACCGCCGTGTCCTGGTTGGCCTGCTCCCCCAGCCAGTCACCGCGGGCGTAGATGCCGTCCTCAAGGCTGGTGTAGCCGGCGTCCTGGAGACTGATCACCGAGAAGTCCGACGGCTGGTAGAGCTTGCCGGTCTTCGGATTCTTGGTCTCCAGCAACTGGGCGTACTCGTTGTAGGTCTTGGCCTGGGCGGCGTCGATCTCCCGCCGGAGCAGCAGCGACATGTCGAACGGTTGCTGGATGATCTTCGTGTCACCCTTCGGGTCGACACCGGCGTCCTTCATCGCCGCGAACAGCACAAGCTCGTTGCCGTAACCCCAGCTGCCGACCTTCTTGCCCTTCAGATCGGTCAGCGCCTTGATGCCGGAGTCGGCCCAGGCGACCTGGAGGTAGGCGCCACGCTGGAACACCTGGCCGATGTTCACCAGATTCGCGCCCTGTTCCCGGGTCACCATCGTCTTGGTGACGTGGCTGACCGCGAACTCAGCGTTGCCGGCGGAGAGCACCTGCTGGGGAACGATGTTGACGCCGCCCTCCTGGATTGTGACGTCGAGGCACTCCGCGGCGTAGTAACCCTTCTCCTTGGCTGCGTAGTAGCCGGCGAACTGGGCCTGGGCAACCCACTGGAGCACCACCCGGACCTTGGTGGTCGACTCGCAGTTCTTGGCGGCCTCGGCCGCGGGCTTGCTCGGATTGTCGGACATGCCGCCGCAGGCCGAGGCGGCGAGCAGGACGGCGGTGAGGGCGGTGGCGATTGTGGCGGTGCGCCCGTTCCGCGGGGTCCGCCATAGTTGCAGGGCCATTCTGACTCCAACAGATCGTGGTGGCCCGTGGCTCACGAGTCGCCGTCGTGCAGGGACTCGTGCCAGGGCATCAGGAGGCGTTCCAACAGAGACGTGGCACCGAACAGCAGCAGGCCGAGCGCGCTGGCCACAGCGATCCCCGCCCAGGCGAACTCGAAGCGGGGCAGGGCCGCCTGATAGGCGATGTACACCCCGAGAGCGTTGCTCGGTCCACCGAAGTACTCGGTCACGATCACGCCGATCACGGCGAGCGTGCTGCCGAGCTTGAGCGCGTTGAACAGGTACGGCAACGCGTTGGGCAACCGCAGCATGAGCGCCACCTGTCGTGGCTGCGCCGCGAGCGATTGCATGATCTCCAGGTGGAGGGGTGAGACCTGGAGAAGTCCCCTGGTGGTGTTGACCAGGACCGGGAAGAAGACCATCACCGCGGCCACGCCGGCCTTGGACATCGGATTGGTGACCCCGAACCAGTTGTTGAAGATCGGCGCGAGGGCCACGATCGGGGCGCAGTTGATGACGACGGCCGCGGTCAGCACCGGGCTGGACACACCCGGGAACCGGCTGAGCCCCAACGCCACCGTGACCCCCGCTACCGCGCCGAGGATCAGGCCGAGGAGCACCTCCTGCACGGTGACCACCGACGCCGACATGATCGTGCCGAACTCGGCCCGGAACGCCGAGGAGATGTCGGCCGGCGCCGGGACGATGAACGACGGGACGTCGAAGACGGTCACCACCAACTGCCACGAGCCGAGGATCACCAGCGCGGTGAGGACGACCGGGAGAAACCGCGCCGCCCGGGCTCCGACGCCGGGCGAGGTGCCCCGCGCGAGCTGGGTCGTGCTCATCGGGTCGCCTGCTCGGCCGGGACGCCGTGCAGCGCCGTACGCACCTCGGTGACCTTGGCGAAGAACGCGTCGGTGGTCCGGGTCGCCGCCGTCCGCGGGTACGGCAGGTCCACGTCGATGCTGGCGGCGATGCGTCCGGGACGCGCGGACATCACGACGATTCGCGACGACAGGAACACCGCCTCGGAGATGCTGTGCGTGACGAACACGACGGTGGTCCGGGTGTCCGACCAGATCCGCAGCAACTCGCCCTGCAACCGCTCCCGGTTCATCTCGTCGAGCGCGCCCAGCGGCTCGTCCATGAACAGGATCTCCGGGTCCGCTGACAGCGCGCGGGCGATCGCCACCCGCTGCTGCATGCCGCCGGAGAGCTGCCAGGGAAAGTGCCGGGAGAAGTCGGAGAGCCGGACCAGATCCAGCATCTCGTGGGCCTTGGCCCGCCGGCGCCGCTTGTCCACCCCGGCCACCTGCAACGGCAGCTCGATGTTGCGTTGCACGGTACGCCACTCGAAGAGGCCGGCCTGCTGGAAGACCATTCCGTAGTCCCGGTCCGTCCGGGCCGCGGCCGGCGTCTTGCCATTCAGCGACACCGTGCCGCTGGTCGGCTCGGTCAGGTCCGCCAGGATCCGCAGCAGGGTGCTCTTGCCGCAGCCGCTCGGGCCCAGCAGGGACACGAACTCGCCTCGGCGGATCGACAGGTCGATGTCCTCAAGTGCCGTCACCGTACGGTTTCCGCCGGCGAACTGCTTGGTGACTCCTCGCACGGAAATGATCTCGGCCTCAGACATCAGCATCTCTCCAGGTGTTGTTGAGGCGGAAGGGATGTTCACGGGGTGTGCCGGTGCCGGAGCGCCAGGCGCTCGATGAGTGCCAGGGACTGCACGAACACGATGCCGGCCGCCGCCGCGACGAGGACGGCCGCGTACAACTTCTCCGGCCCGTTCGAGTAGTAGTAGGCGAAGGTGAGGATCGCCCGGCCGATGCCCCGGCCGGTGCCTGCGGAAAGCTCGCCCACGATCGCACCCACCACGCTCGCGGTGGCCGCCAGCCGAAGCCCGGCGAACACGAAGGGCAGCGCCGCCGGGATCCGCAGCCACCCCAGCACCTGCCAACGGCCCGCGCCCACGCTGCGCATGAACTCCAGCTGGACCTTCGGCGGTGACTTCAGGCCCCGCAGGGTGTTGATGGTGACCGGGAAGAACGCGAGGTAGGCGGCGATGCCGGTCACCGCCACCCAGGGCGGTGCGCCAGCCTTCCCGCCCCAGATCACGATCATCGGCGCGATCGCCACCAGGGGAACCGTCTGCGACGCCACCAGCCAGGGCATCAGCCCCTTGCTGAGCGGCACCACGTGCAGGAAGAGGACCGCCAGCAGCAGGCCGAGCGACGAGCCCGCCACCAGACCGTAGAACGCCTCGCGGAGCGTCACACTGGTCTCGCCGAGGAGATAGCTGCCCAGGGACATCGGGTCGCTCCGCCGGGCCGGCTCGACCAGGGCGCCGAGGATCGACCAGACGTGCGGCATCGAAAGATCGTCGGTGGCGACCGGGAAGGCGATCCGGGTGCCGGGCACGACGTCACCGACGGCGCGTCCCAGCGCCTTGTACCCCTCCCAGAGGCCGGCGAGCACCGCCACGACCAGTACGGCCCCGACGACGTTCAGCACGCGTTTCCTCGCGGCGGACAGGCGCCCGGATCGGCGCGGTGTCACTCGTTCGACCTGCCCGGCCGACCCGGCCGCGGGGGCCGAGGTGGTGGCGGTTCTTGTCGCGGTCATGCAGGCACTCTCCGAATCCCTCGGAAGCGTCGTCTGGCGTTGGATCCGCCGGTCACCCCCGCCGCGTCGGATCGCTCAGTGAACTGGTGGTTCACCATAGGAGCGTGACTGAGGCCACGTCAACGGTTTGGCGGGACATCGGCTCACCATGTGGAGGCGGGTCGCCGACCCGCGCCACCTGCGGATACCGCAATCCGGGTCAAGCTGCCGCCTCGGCAGGCAACAGGAAGCACCGCCACGACCCGGGCACAGCCTCCACCCGGTACTGAGGCGGCCGCGGCCGATGTCGTGCTCGTGGAGGGAGTCGCGGCTGGCGTCGCGCGGCCCGCAGTTGTCAACCCTCTGTCACGTACCGCATCGGACAGGTCGGCGCCCGGCCGCACCCGTCGATACCCGGCTCGGAGTGTTCACGAAACGGATCCGAACGTGTGGTGGGCCCAATCGGCGAAGCTGGTCCAACCCACCTCGGGGTGGGCGGCATGCAGCGCGGCGATGTCGACCTGGTAACCCGGCCCGTTCAAGAACGCCCACATCGCGTGCATGTCCGGATTGCCGATCTCGGCCAGCGGCACCCCCTCATGGCGCACTTCCCGCCCCAGCGCCGCGCTCAACGCGGCCGCCATCTGGTCGGGGGTGGGGGCATCGCTGGCCAGCTCGATGCGCCGCCCGACGTAGGGAGCGGGGTCGAGAAGCACCTGCGCGGCGAAGACGCCAAGGTCGGCGCGGGCAAGCTGCTGCAGCGGCCGATCCGCCGGCAGCGGCAGATCGAGCACCCCGCCGCGAATGCGGTCCGCCCCACCGAGGGCGTTCTCGAAGAAGTACGTCGGCCCCAGGATCGTGTACGGGACGTCACCGGCGGCCAGCTCGGTTTCGATGCGCGCCTTGCTGTCGAAGTGCGGCACGCCGCTGCCCTGATCGGCGCCGGCCACCGAGCTGAACACCAGATGCGGCACCCGGGCTTCGCCGGCGGCGGCCAAGATCGCCCGCCCCTGGGTCACCTCGGCATCCACACCCGCCTCGAATGGGGTCGTGAGCGCGAAGGTAGCCGCCCCGCCCGCCATCGCCGTGACCAGCGAGCCGCGATCATCCAGCGATCCCGCGACCACCTCGACACCCCGGTCGGCCAACCGGCGAGCCGACCCCCGCTTCGGGTCGCGCACCAGCGCCCGCACCCGGGCCCCGCGGCCCAGCAACGCCTCGGTGACGGCGCTGCCCTGACCGCCGGTCGCCCCGAGCACCAAGATCGGCGCGTCGGCCATCAAAGACACCTCTTCCCGGCGAGCACACGCGGCGACCGACCGTCGCCGCGCACCACAGTATCCGCGCGCCTCGGCCGTCACCCGATCCTTGCTCGGCCGGTTCCGCCTTCAGAGTCGCGCCGGCCAGTCGAAGCCAAACTGCCGGGCGGCTTCCGCGCTGCCGCCGGTCAGGCGCGGCTGGCGGCGTGCCGAGAACCCGCCCAGGCCGTCACCGCACACTCGACGGCCCGACCTGCTCGGCTGGTGGATATACGGCAGCCGAACCAGCGAGGCCGCCAGCGGGCGCGCCGCCGGATCATGCGGGCCGTGGTTTCTTGCGCATGTCGATGGTGTTGTAGGGGACGGCGGCGGTCTCGGTCATGAACTGCAGCAGTGTCTGGGCGGGGAGCGACAGGCGGCGTTGCCGCGGCCACCACACCCGGACGTCACGAACGGCGTCGGGATGGTCGATGTCGCGGACATGCAGGTTGTCGGTGCGGGACACGTCCATGGCCAGCTGGGTGGTGACGCCGACACCGAGGCCGGCGCCGACCAGCGCGACGAGTGACTGGGGGTTGCTCACCTGGTACGCCAGCGGGGGCGGTTGCTGGAGCGAGAACCAGAGAGGGTGGGTCTGCAGGCTGTCCGTGTCGTATCGGCCGGTCATGATGAGCGGATGCTTGAGCAGGTGGGCGGGGGCTAGCGGCTCGTCGGATCTGGCCAGCGGGTGGTGCGCGGGCGTGACCACCTTGAACCTCTCCCGCCACATGGGGTGGCTGCGAAAGACCGTCTCCGACAGTGGCGGCGTGGTCTGGCGGAGGAACAGCTGGACGTCGCCATGGATCGCCGCGTCGTGCAGGTGGGCGCCGCCCAGCTCGACGAGCCGCACCCGGATCAGCGGATACACCGCCCGGAAGGCCTTCAACAGCTCGGGGACGTAGCCGGCCGTCGCACTCGGGTAGGTGCCCAGGCGCACCTCCCCCCGTCTGCGCCCGACCGACTCGCTGACGTTGCCTCGTGCCGACTCGATCTCCCCGAGGATCGCGTGGGCGTGGACCAGCAGAGCGCGGCCACGGTCGGTGAGGCCGATGGGGCGACGATCACGGTCGAAGAGCGCCACGCCGAACTCCTTCTCGAGGGCGGCGATCTGGGCGCTCACGGTGGGCTGGGACACGCCCAGCTCGGCGGCGGCCGCGGCGAAACCGCGCCGGTCCGCCACGGCCACGAAGGTCTCCAGCCAGCGAGTCTCCACCGTGTGCCTCCCGTGCGGGTGTTGCATCAGGATTTCCTATAGAGGAAATCAATGTTACTGACGATTGCTATTCAGCCAGGCCAGGCCCCCCTTACGTTGGCCCCCGATCGACGAGCGCGCCAAGGCGCTCGCGGAGCCGACGAGGACCAATCTGCATGCCTGTCATCACCCGGATCGAGGTCGCCACCGCCGTTGTGCCCCTACCACAGGTCACGGGCATCGCGCGACGGACGATCACCAATCGTGAGTACACGCTCGTCCGGATCACCGCCGACGACGACGTGACCGGAATCGGTTTCTGCTACCCCGGACACAGCAGGGCCAACATCGCCACGCTGGCGGTGCGCGACCTGCTGGCCCCCGTCCTGCTCGGCCGGGACGCCGACCTCATCGAGGGCGCCTGGCAGGCGATGTACCAGGAGGCACTGCTCCACGGCCGGGTGGGCTCGGTCGTCCGCGGCCTGTCCGCCCTCGACATCGCGCTCTGGGACCGCAGCGCCCGCGCTGCCGCCATGCCGCTGCACAAGTACCTGGGTGGCCACTCCGACGAGGTCCCGGCGTACGCCTCCGGCGGTTACTACCTCGACGGCAAGGGTGTCGACGGGCTCGCGGCCGAGCTTCAGGGCTACAAGGACCTCGGCTTCTCCGCCTTCAAGATCAAGGTCGGGCGGGTCGGTGTCGAGGAGGACCGGGCTCGTATCGCCGCGGCACGAGAGGTGATCGGCACCGAGGGGGTGCTGATGCTCGACGCCAACAACACGTGGAGCGACCTGCCGAGTGCCGTTCGCGCGCTGCGTCGCTGGGAGGAGTTCGACCCCTACTTCATCGAGGAGCCGTTCGGGCCCGACGACATCGAGAACCACGCGCGGCTGGCGAAGGCGACGCCGATCACGGTCGCCACCGGCGAGATCGAGGCCGGCCGCTGGCGGGCGAAGAGCCTGCTGGACGCCGAGGCCGCGGTGATCCTCCAGTGCGACGCCGCCGTCTGCGGCGGTCTGAGCGAGCTTCGGAAGATCGCCGACCTGGCCAGCGCGTACGGGGTGTCGCTCGCGCCGCACTGGTTCCACGACCTGCACGCGCCGATGGTGGGCGCGTTTCCGGCCGCGATCTTCGTCGAGTACTTCGTCGGCAACGACATCCACAACATCAACACGCTCCTCGACCGTCAGCTCGACGTCGCCGGGGGTGTCATCCGGCTGCACCAGACGCCGGGGCTGGGGTTCGGCTTCTCCGAGGAGGCCCTCGACCGCTACCTGGTCGGCCCGTGGGAGGTCGTGGAGAAATGAGCGACGCCGGCACCCTGACCCTGCGCAACCTCGTGAACGGGACGTACGTCGACGGCGCGGCCGGCACGGATGTGTCGACGAACCCGGCGGATTCCTCCGACGTCGTCGCGGTCGTGCCCCGGATGTCCGCCGCCGAGGCCCGCTCGGCCATCGACGCCGCCGTGGCGGCGTTGCCGGCCTGGCGGGACACGCCGAGCGTGCTGCGTGGCAAGTACCTGTTCGCCGTCGCCGCGCTCATCCGGGAGAGAGCCGACCAGTTCCGGGACACGATCTGCCGCGAGATGGGTAAGACCACCGCCGAAGCGACGATCGAGGTCGAGCGCAGTGCCGAGCTGGTGGAGTTCTTCGCCGGCGTCGGTCGTCTCCCGCACGGCGACGTCGTGCCGGACCGTCGCCCCGGTGTCGTGACCACGACACGACACGAGCCCATTGGCGTCGTCCTCGCCATCACCCCGTGGAACGACCCGCTGATGGTGCCGGTCCGCAAGGCCGCACCCGCGCTGATCCAGGGCAACACCGTGGTCCTGAAGCCCAGCCCGGACACGCCCGCCGTGGCGTTGCTCCTCGCCCAGGTGATGAACGACGCCGGACTGCCCGCGGGGACCTTCAACACGGTCACCGGCGACGTCACGGAGGTCGGCGACACGCTGGTCCGCGACCCGCGGATCGCGGGGATCACGTTCACCGGCTCCACCGCGACCGGCCGCCACCTCGGCCAGGCGATCGCTGGCACCGGCACCCGTCTGCAGACGGAGATGGGCGGCAAGAACGCGGCGGTGATCATGGCCGACGCCGATGTCACCCGGGCGCTCGAGGTGCTGCTGCCGTCGATCTTCGGCCAGACCGGTCAGCGGTGCACCGCGGTGAGCCGTCTCCTCGTCCATCGGGACCGCTACGACGAGGTCGTGGAGCAGATCGTCGCGCGAGCCGGCGCGGTCGCCGTCGGACCGGCCGCCGACGCGGCGACGACCATGGGCCCGGTGGTGAACCAGCGCCAACTCGACAAGGTGCTCGCCCTGATCGGCACTGCCCGCGAGCAGGGCGCGGTCATCGCTGCCGGCGGCGCGCGACTCAGCGACGGCGCCGCGGCCCGCGGCTGCTTTGTCAGGCCGACCGTCGTCACCGGTGTCACCCCCGACATGCGGATCTGGACCGACGAGGTGTTCGGCCCGGTCGTCGCGGTCATGCCGTTCGGCGACCTGGACGAGGCGATCGGCATCGCCAACGAGACGACCTACGGACTGGCGTCGGGCATCTTCACCAACGACCTGGCCGCGGCGGAGGCGTTCGTCCGCGGCATGGAGACCGGCCAGGTCGTCGTCAATCTCGCGCCCAGCGGCTGGGACGTGCACCAGGCGTTCGGCGGGTTCAAGGAGTCCGGTTCCGCGTTCAAGGAGCACGGCCTGGACGGACTCGCCTTCTACACCCGGGTCAAGACCGTCGCAGTGGCGGCCACCCTTTGAGAATCGGAGTCACCCGATGAGCACGTTGTACATGCTTGCCTTCGATCACCGCGCCTCACTGACGAAGATGTTCGGCGAGCACGGGGGCACCTACCAGGGGCGGCCGGTCGACTACTCCGCGCTCAAGCGCGTCATCTGGGAGTCGTTGCCGCTCGCGATCGCCGCACGCGGGCTGCAGCGGTCGACGCTCGGCGTCCTCGTCGACGAGGAGTACGGCGCCGACATCGCCCGGGAGGTCACCGGACAGGGGCTCGTACTGGCCATGCCGGCCGAGCGCAGCCTGCAACGGGTCTTCGAGCTCGAGTACGGCGACCAGTTCGACGTACACGTCGAGGCATTCGACCCCGACCACGTGAAGGTGCTCGCCATCGCCGACGAGACGCTGCCGGCCGACCTCCTCGCCGTCTCGATGTCCCGGCTCCGGGAACTCTCGGAGTGGGTGTCCCCGCGGCGTCAGCGGCTGATGCTGGAGCTTCTCGTGCTCCCGTCCGTCGAGCAGTTGGAGGCGGTCGGCGGCGACCGGGAGCGGTTCGACACCGAACTGCGCCCGCAGATCATGGTGGACACGATCCGTGCCTACCAGCAGGCTGGCATCGAAGCGGACATCTGGAAGGTCGAGGGCCTCGCCACCGTCGACCAGTACCAGGCGGTTGCCGCACAGGCGCGGGCGGACGGCCGCGACGACGTCGAGTGCATCGTTCTCGGCCGCGGCGCCGACGACGCGCAGATCCTGCACTGGCTGCACGTGGCCGGGCGGGCCGACGGCTTCACCGGCTTCGCGATCGGCCGCAGCACCTGGGCGCCGAGCCTGGAGGGGCTGATGACCGGCCGACTCGACGCGGCGCAGGCCCGCGCGGAGATCGCCGACCGGTTCGTGTCGTACGTGAACGCCTTCGAGGGCAGGGCCGGGGACCTCCCATGACCAGAGCGGCCGACGAGTTCTACCTCGGCGTCGACGTCGGCACGACGTACACGAAGATCCAGATCGTGGACGCCGACGGGAACACCGTCGCGCTGAGCTCTCGGGCCACCCCCTGGGAGCGTACGGCGGGAGCCACGATCCTCGCCCCGGACCGGCTGCTCGACGAGGTACTCCAGCACCTCGAAGCGTTGCTCGCCGACCACCCGGCGGGCCGGGTGGTCGGCATCGGCCTCACCGGGTTCGGCGAGACCGGCGTGCCGCTGGGCGCGCGGGGCGACATCCTGGCACCTGGCCTGCCCTGGTACGACGTGCACGGCGCCAACCAGCTCGACCGGCTCGCCGTCACGCTCGGCCTGGAGGCGTTCACCGGCAGCAGCGGCCTGCCCGTGAACCTCAAGCCGTCGCTGTTCAAGTTCGCCTGGCTGGCCGAGCGGTACGCCCCGCTGTCGCAGTGGGTCCGGTGGCTCAGCATCCAGGAGTGGCTCGCGTTCCGGTTGACCGGGGCGCTCGCCGGCGAGGCGTCACTGGCCAGCCGCACCGGACTCCTCGACGTCGTCTCCGGCCGGCAGTCGGAGGAGACCAGCGCCTGGGCGGGCGTGCCGCCGACCCTGCTGCCCGACCGGGTCGGGGCCGGCACCTCGCTCGGCCCGGTGACGACCGGGCCGGCCAGGATCCGCGGCGCGCACGTCACCATCGCCGGCCTCGACCACCTCGTGGCCGCGGTCGGGCTCGGCGCCCTCGACGACGCCGATCTCGTCGACTCGTGCGGCACCGGCGAGGCGATCATCCGGCACCTTCCCGAGCATCCGTGGAACGCGCTCAACCTGGTGGATGCGGTGAACCGCGGGCTGTCCGTCGGCCGGGACGTGTTTCCCGGACGGCTGCAGGCCATGGCCAGCGTGCGCAGCGGGATCGGCATGGGGCGGTTCCTGAAGCTCATGGGAATCCAGCGCGACGAGCTGCCGGCGCTGGACGAGGCGGCGCTCGCCGTGGTCCCTCGGGTCGACGGACCCCGCGTCTCGAACGTCTGGCTCGACCAGGCTCAGCTCACCAACATCGACTACGAACCGGACCGGGCCGAGGTGTGGCGAGCCGTCATCGAGGCGGTGCAGGAACGCGCCGCCTACCTGGTCCACCAACTCGACGTCGTGGCCGGGATCCCCGCCCGCCGACGCATCATGACCGGTGGCGGGCTGACCAGCCACGCGGTCCGCGAGATCAAGCGCCGCTATCTCGGCGACTACGAACTGCCGGACATCTCCGAGGCCACGAGCCTCGGTGCCGCGCAGTTCGCCCGGATGGCCGCCGGTGCCATCCCCCCGATCCGGATCACCGGATCACCAACCGACCCGGCAGTCGACAACGCCTCCCACCACCACCGTGCGCCCGTCGACCCTGCCGATCACCTCGCCAGCGTTCCTGGCGGCAGAGAAGATCAGAGGTAAGGCATGCGACACCACCGACTCGGCGTCAGCATCTGCGCCGTGACCGCACTCGCCCTCCTCGCTGGCTGCGGCGATTCCGCCGGTACCGACAGCGACGGCCCGGAAACCATCACCTTCGCCGCGTCGATGCTCGGCGAGCCGAAGCGGGGCCCGGAACTGACGGCTCTGCTGGAGAAGTTCAACGCCAGCCAGGACGACTACGTCGTCAAACCGGTCTCCATCCCGTTCGCGTCCTTCGGCACGACCATCTTCACGCAGCTCGGCCAGGGTAAGGGCCCCGACGTCATCGCGTTCGACCAGATGAACATCTACGAGGCCGCCGACGCGAAACTGATCCGTCCGCTGGACGATGTCGTGAAGGACGTCGACCTCACCGCGGCCGCCGAGTCTCTCGTCATGGACGACCACCAGTGGGGCGTCCCGCTCGACGTCTCCAACTACGCGCTCATCTACAACCCCGACCTCGTTCCGAAGCCGCCGGCGACGTTCGAGGAGTTCGTCCGTGTCGCCCACGAACAGACGGTGGACGGCCGGTTCGGCTTCGCGTTCCGGACCACCCAGGCCGAGGAGGCCGGTGTCTGGTACGACCTGAGCAACTTCGTCTACGGCGCGGGCGGCGCGTGGAGCGACGACGCCGGCAACCCCACGATCAACAGCCCACAGACGGTCGCCGGCGTCAAGGCGTACGCCGACGTCTACAAGGCCGGCGTCATCCCGAAGGGCTCGACCGCCGCCGACTACCGCCGCATGTTCGCCTCGGGCAAGATCGCCATGATGATCGACAACGGCGGGATCCCCACCGTTCTTCGTGGCACCAACCCCGACATCCCGATCGCCGCCGCGCCCGCACCGTTCCCGACGCGGACCATCGGCCAGGTGATGGCCGCCATCGGCATCAACGCCAACACCAAGCACGCCAAGGCGGCCGAGGCGTTCGTCCGCTGGTTCCTCGGTAAGGAAGCGCAGACGACCGTCCAGGGCTTCCTCGGCGGAAGCCTCGTCGCCACCCCCGTGGAACGGACCACGGAGGAGCTCACCAAGTCGCCGTTCGTCAAGGTGTTCGACGCGCAGAGCGACCACGCCCGTTCGTTCATCCCGACCGGACTCGAAGTCGAGACGCCGCGGATCCGCTCCGCAGTGGTGCAAGCGGTGCTCAACGCGCTGCAGACCGGCGGCGACATCCAGCAGGCCCTCGACGGAGCACAGGAGAAGGCCAAACAGCTCGCCGGCAAGTAGCCGCCCACGGGAGTGGGGCCGGCGCCGTGCCGGCCCCACTCCCAGCCACCGTCCCGCCGGTACATCCCCCCGGGCGTACGCCCGTCCCCCGACGAAACGAGCCACACATGTCCGTACTCGACGCGACATCGACGCGCGGCCGCCAGCGTGTCGGCGGGCCGAAACCGGCACCGCGACGACGGGCGGGCGAGCGTCTGCTGCCCTACCTCCTCGCAGCGCCGGCCGTCTGCTACCTCGTGGCGTTCCAGGGCATCCCGTTCCTTCAGCAGGTCGTGCTGAGCTTCTCCGACACGAGCCTGCTCAACCCCACGAGCATCGACCTGATCGGCCTGGACAACTACCGCGACGTCTTCGCCGATCCCGGGTTCCTCAGCGCCGTTCGCGTGACGATCGTGTACGTCATCGCCTGCGTCTTCGGAACGATGCTCCTCGGACTCGGCACGGCGCTCCTGATGAACCGCAACTTCAAGGGCCGCGGCATCGCGCGATCGCTGCTGATCATCCCCTGGGCGGCGCCGGCCGTCGCCGTCGCGCTCATCATGGCGTGGATCTTCAACCCCCAGTACGGCGTGGCGAACGATGCCCTCGGCGGCGTCGGCCTCGCGCCCACCGACGGGCAGTGGCTCGACAGCACCTCCCGAGCCCTGGGCACGATCCTCTTCATCACGATCTGGCAGTTGTTCCCCTTCACCGCCGTGATCATCCTCGCCGCGCTGCAGGCCGTTCCCGACGAACTCCACGAGGCGGCAATGCTCGACGGAGCCACCTGGACACAACGCTTCCGGGCCGTCACCTGGCCGGTCATCCGGCCCACGATCTCGATCCTGGCGCTGCTCATGACCATCTGGTCGATCCGCCGCTTCGAGTTGATCTGGCTGATGACCCAGGGTGGACCGGCCGGGAGCACCAACACCCTGGTCATCGACCTGTACCGGCGGGGATTCGTCGAGCGTGAGCTCGGGCATGCCGCCGCCGTCGGGTTCGTCGGGGTCGTCATCTCACTGGCGATCACCGTCATCTTCTTCGTCGTCACCAACCGAGCAGAGAAGTCGGCCTAGCCATGCGTCATGGACTCAAGTACCGAATGGGGCTGACCGGGGCCGTCACGGTCGTGCTCGCCCTCGTTGGTCTCGCCGTGTTCCCGTTCTACTGGATGCTCATCACCGCCACCCGTACCGACGACGAACTGTTCGGCGATCGACCCCCCCTGTTGCCCGACCCGTCCGGGCTGGGCACGTTCGCCGACGTGTTCAGTGACACGACCATCGTCCACTGGCTCACCAACAGCGCCTTGATCGCCGCTGGGACGACGGCCCTGACGATGGCACTGGCCGTGCCGATCGCCTACGCGATGTCACGGTTCGACTTCCGTGGCAAGGTACTCGTCGGCATCGGGCTCCTCGTGACCCAGATGCTTCCCGAGGCGGTGCTCGTCGTGCCGCTGTTGTCGGTGTTCAAGACGCTCCACCTGCTGGACAGCCGCAGTGGGCTCGTACTGGGCAACACCGCCTTCGTGCTGCCGGTCGTGACGTGGATCCTCAAGAATGCCATCGACACCGTGCCACGCGACCTCGACAACGCGGCCAAGATCGACGGCTGCTCACCGGTCAGCACCCTGTGGCGGGTGATCGTTCCCATCGTCGCGCCCACCATGGCAGCCGGATCCGTCATCGCGTTCTTCCATGGGTGGAACGAGTACATCTTCGCGGTGAGCTTCCTTACCGACCCCGGGCTCCAGCCGATGTCCGTGGGCCTCGCCGGATTCATCGGGGAGATCAGCACACCGGTCCAGACCGTCATGTCCGTCGGAATGATCTACACGCTGCCCGCCGTGGCGCTCTACCTGCTCATGCAGCGTTACATCGTGTCGGGCATGGCCGCCGGAAGCGTCAAGGGATGATCTTGACGGCCCGTACCGCCGCCGACGGGCGAGCCAACCCGGCCGGTGGGCGCCGGCGGTGGTGCGTTCGACCAGGTCGACGGTCGGCCGGCGTGACGCGCGTGTGCAGTCGGCCACGGTGACCCGCTCCAGGCAGACGACCACGGGCCGTGCCGCCGCTGAAGGACGTCCCGGCCCTGCGCGGCGGGCACCGGGTCTGAGCGGCCCGGTGCCGCGCCGTCGTCGGCTCGGCGTGCCCCGAGCGGGCGACGCTCGTCACCACCGTGCTGCCGGCGGCCGCCGCCAACTGGCGTACAAGACCGACTGGAACGGCGGCCAGCTGCTGGTTGCCGACCGCTGGTATCCATCCTCAAAGACCTGCTCGGGTTGCGGCGCGGCGAAAGCCAAGCTGGCCCTGTCCGAGCGCGAGTACCACTGCCAGGCGTGTGGCCTGATCATGGATCGGGACCGCAACGCCTCGCTCAATCTGGCCGCCCTCACAGCCAGGCACGACACCGCCGGGAGTGGCCCGGTGGCAGCACGTGGAGCCGACCAGAAGACCCGCGTACGCGGGCAGGTGGCCATGAAGCGTGAACCCGGCACGACACCAGTCGGTCAGACCGGGACCGTCCCACCGCAAGGCGGGACTACCAACCGTGTGCTCGCCAGAGCGCACTGAAAGGTAACGGTTCCTCGGTTTCTGGCCCTCGGCGAGGCCCCGTGGGAGCGGACGACGGTCGTCGACAAGCCGACCGCCGAGGTGGTCGCGGACCTCAAGGCGACCGAGGGCGGCGACATTCTCGTGCTCTCCAGCGCGAGCGTCATCAAGGCGCTGCTGGCCGCCGACGAGGTCGACCGGCTGGCGCTCACGATCTTCCCGGTCTTCCTCGGCGGCGGGCCGCGCCTCTTCGACGACGGCCTTCCCACGGGGCAGTGGGCGCTCGCCAGCCAGGCCGCCGGCGAGCATGGCACGTTGGCTCTCGTCTACGACCGAGTCCGCTGAGCCAAGGATGACGGCGCACGAAGGTGGGCGCCCCATTCATCCGGCCGGTGCCCGCGCCACGATCGACAGGCGGCCCTGCTGCTCCAGCACCGCGAAGTCGATCCCACCCGGGTCGGGAGCGTGGACGAGGAGGAGCGCCAGCAGGGTGACCATACCGGCCAGGTAGCTGGCGTCCGGCGCGCTGGGCAGCCGGCCGACGATCGCGCCGACCGCGACGGCGGCCACGAAGTCGTACGGGGAGACCTCGCCCACGGTGCGGCGGCGGCTGATCCGGAAACCGGCCACGGCGGTGAGGTAGAGCAGCACCGTCTTGAGCCCGACCCAGACCAGCTCGGGCGGGTGCCCGATCAGCGCCCTCACGGCCGCCCGCTCGGTCCGGCGGGCTCGTCCGCCGGCGGCGACCCGGGTTCGGCCGGGTCCGGTGGGGGCGGCCCCCGACGGCCGCCGCGCCGCCGGTGGTCGAGGAGGAGGCCGACCAGAAGCGATCCGGCGGCGGCGGCGCGACCCCAGCGGCGCAGGGCGGTGCGGACCCGGCCGGGCGGCGGGGGCGGCGGCGGGCCGGGCACCACCGCCCGGTCCACGCCCGGGTACGCGAGCCGGGCTGCCCCGACCGCCTCCTCCCGCGACGTGACCGCCCGGTTGCTGGTGAGAGTCACCTGCCCGGTGTCGTCCCGGTAGCGCCACCGCCACAGCGCACCCTCCGGCCACAGCTCGACCTGCCCCGGTCGGTGCAGGTCGGGGACCTCGGGTTCGTCCTGGCCGGCCGGGCGCCGGGGTGCGGGGCGGGTTGCCCGGCGCAGGTCGGCCCGGGTGAGTTCACCGAGCGAGGATGCCTCCCCGCGGCGCAGCGCCCGCGCGACGAGAAAGGCGAGGACACCGGCCAGGACCGGCAGGACGAGCACCAGGATCCGGAACAGCGTGAGCAGGTCGTAGACCGGCACGCGGAGGAGTCGGGCGAGGATGTCGTCACCCGCGGCCACGACGAGCAGACCGTAGAAGGTCAGGGCGCACACGCCGATGCCGATCCGGGCCGGGTGGTCCCGGGGCCGGTCGAGCAGTTGGTGCAGCTGGCGGTCGCCTGTGCGCCACCGTTCGAGGAACGGCCACAGGTAGAGGAGGAGGAAGGTCAGCCCGCCGAGAACGACGCCGGGGAAGAACGGCGCCGGCACCAGGTACCCGCCGACACGGAACTCCCACGGCGGGAACAGGCGCAGCGCGCCGTCGCCCCAGGCGACGTACCAGTCCGGCTGGGCCGGTGAGGTGGACTGTGCGGGCTCGAACGGGCCGTACAGCCAGACCGGGTTGATCTGGACCAGGCCGCCGAGGGCGAACAGCACCGCCAGGATCCAGGAGAAGAGGGCGAGGGTACGCAGGGTGTAGCTCGGCCACAGCCGGGATCCGACCACGTTGTGCTCGGTCCGGCCCGGGCCCGGGAACTGGGTGTGCTTCTGCCGAACCACGGCACCCAGGTGCAGTGAGATGAGAGCGACGAGGACGGCCGGTACGAGCAGCACATGGGTGACGAACATCCGGGGGATCATCTCGTCGGACGGGAACTCGCCAGCCAGGGCCAGGGCGACCAGCCACGTACCGACCACGGGGATGGACTCCACCACGGAGGTGATGATCCGCAGGCCCAGCCCGGACACGAGATCGTCGGGCATCGAGTAGCCGGTGAAGCCGTTTGCCAGGGCGAGGGCGAGCATGGTCACGCCGATCAGCCAGTTGAGTTCGCGCGGCTTGCGGAAGGCCCCGGTGAAGAAGATCCGGGCCAGGTGGAGCATGATCGCCGCGACGAAGGCCAGCGCCGCCCAGTGGTGGGTCTGCCGGATCAGCAGGCCGGCCCGGACGTCCCAGCTCAGCCGCACGGTGGAGGCGTACGCGGCGGAGGTGGTCGCGCCGTCCAGGGGAGCGTAGGAGCCGTGGTAGACCCGGTCGGCGGAGCTGGCGTCGAAGAAGAAGGTGAGATAGACCCCGGTGAGGATCAGCGTGACGAACGAGTAGAGCGCGATCTCGCCCAGCATGAACGACCAGTGGTCCGGAAAGACCTTCGCCAGCGCCCGGCGGGTGATGGGCGAGAGCCGGAACCGGTCATCCAGCGCGCGGGCCAGGCTGCCGAGGATCATGGCCGGCTCCAGAAGCCGGCGCCGGGCGGTGAGGTGAAGTCGCCGGTCGCCCGGAGGTAGCCGTCGGAGCCCACCTCGACCGGCAGTCCCGGCAGCGGCCGGGCCGCGGGGCCCGCGACCGGCCGGGCACCGGCCAGCAGGTCGAACGACGACTGGTGGCAGGGACAGAGCACCCGGCCGGTGCCCTTCAGGTAGAGCCGTACCGGACAGCCTGCGTGGGTGCAGAGCAGCGACCAGACGGCCAGTCCGCCCAGGTGCCCGCCAGCGGGCTGGCGGATGAAGCGCCCGGGGTCGAGACGGACCGCGAACGCCGGGGCGTCCCCGACGTCGACGCCGCCCTCGGGGAAGACCCCGACGAGCGTGTCGGCCGGCACGTCCTCCGGACGCAACGGTCGTCCCTCGCCGTCGACCAGCCGGACGCCGGGCCCCCACGGGGTGTCCTTCAGCGACCGCGCCGGGCGTTGCCGGTCCGACGGGAGCAGGGAACGCAGCGGGAACAGCGCGGCGACGCCGAGAGCAGTCAGCGCGAAGCCGAGCGCCGCGAGCAGCCCCCACCGGCGCGTGGGGCTGTCCGGCGCGTGGAGCACGGCCGCCGTCATCGCCTGCTCGGCCGGGGGCGGGGTGAAGCCCTCGTGCTCCTCGACGTAACCGCCGACCCGGACCAGCCGCCGGGACCAGACCGCGAGCCCCACCGCCAGGCCGGCGAAGGCGACCGCAAGGCACACGCCCTCCCACTGGGTTCCGCCGTCCAGCCCGTACGTGACCGCGAAGCCGATCGCCCCGGCGGCGCTCACCAGGAACGCGCCGGCGATCCGGCGGCTCGCGGCCCGCTCGGCCTTCGGCTGGGTGCCGCCGTTCATCACTCACCCGCCCTTCGGCTCAGCCAGCGCACGGCGCCCACCAGCAGCCCGAGCACCACCGCCCAGGCGACCAGCCCCTCGGCCAGCGGACCCAGCCGGCCGAGCGGGTTGCCGCCCCGGTCCAGCCGCTCGCCGCGCAACTCCCGGACGTAGCCGGTCAGGTCGTCGACCTGCCGGTCGGTCAGCACCTGGCTGGGAAAGGCCGGCATCAGTCCCGGCCCGACGCGGACGGCCTCGGCGACCTGGGTGGGCGAGGCGTCGTACAGCGGCGGCGCGATCCAGCCGTTGGTGAGAACGGCGCCCGAGCCGGTCGCCCCGTGGCAGGGCGCGCAGTTGGCGGCGAAGAGGTCTCGGCCCGGGACGACGTCGCCGGGGCCGACCCGGGGGATCTGGGGGCCTCCGCCGCCGAAGCTGGCCACGTGGTCGACCAGCGCCGAGATCTCCTCGGGGGAGAAGACCGGCGGCCGGCGCGACGACTGCTGCACCTCCTGGGTCACGGGCATCCGGCCGGTGGAGAGCTGGAAGTCCACCGAGGCCGGGCCGACGCCGATCAGCGACGGCCCGCGCTGCGACCCCTGCCCCTGCGGGCCGTGGCAGCTCGCGCACTGCTCCAGGTAGAGCCGGCTGCCCAGGTCGGCCGCGGGAGCGGTGGTCGCCGGCGCGGCCGGGCCGGGCGCGGACGCGAGCGCCACCGGTCCCGCGGCGAGCACCAGCACGACCCCCGCCGCGAGCGCCCGGCGCGGATGCGCCGCGGGCAACGTCACCGTTCGTCGTCGCCGCATCGATCAGTCCAGGGTGTAGAGGTAGGCCGCGATGTCCTGCGCGTCGATCGCGCTGACGCCCAGCTTCGGCATGGCGGTGCCCGGCTCGACGGCCTGCGGATCCATGATCCACCGTTGCAGGTTGTCCGCGTTGTTGGGCAGCTCACCGGCGACGTAGGAACGGGCGCCGAAGCGGGTCAGCGGCGGCCCCACGAGTCCGTCGGCCCGAGCGACGCCGGGGATGGTGTGGCACGAGCCGCAGCCGTACCGGGCGATCAGCTGCGCACCCCGGTCGGGGCGGCCGGCCCGGGACTCGGGGGGCGGCGGTGGCGACGTCGAGGAGCACCCGGTCACGGCGACGACCGGCAGCACCGCCAGCACGGTCGCCAGAATCCAGAGCCGACCGCTCATCGCACCATTCCTTCCGTCGCGGTGCCGGTCGCCGCCGGCTGCGGGGGCCGGCCCGGACAGGCGGCGACCAGACGGTCGGGCCGCTCCCGGTCCAGTCGCAGCAGCCAGCTCCCAAAGATCGCCAAGGTGGCCACCAGCACGACCAGGTCCATCGGCGCCCACATCAGCAGCCCGGCGAGCTGCTGGTCGGCCAGCGGGTCGGGGCCGAGCACGCGCGCGGGATAGACCGGTTCGGGGGCGAAGGTGAGGGCCGCGCCGAGGGCCGAGGCGGGCAGCATGGTGCCGACCAGCAGCAGCACCGACACCGGCGCCGGGGTGCGGTGCCGGGCCGCGCCGAGCACGGGCGCCCACAGCAGCCAGGCCGCCGCCACCAGGCTCAGGTGCTCGGCGGTGTGCACGACCGGGTGGTCCACCGCGGCGACGTACGGGCCCGGCAGGTGCCACAGCCACAGGACGAGGGTCTGCCCCGCTCCGGCCAGCAGGGCGTACCGGGTCGGACGGCGCAGCCAGCGCACCGGCCGTGCGGCCCGCACGCGGGCCAACTGCCGGCGCAGCGACCGCGGCGCGGCCAGGGTCAGCGGCAGCCCGGCCGCGCCGGCCGCGAGCAGGGGGCCAGCCACCAGCGCGAACAGCATGTGCTGGGCCATGTGCCCGGCGAAGGAGGACTCCGCCAGCCGATGCAGCGGGCCCTGGTCAGCCGCCAGCGCCACCAGCAGCCCGCCGGCGAACGCGCCCACCCGCCAGCCCGGCACCACCCGGCCGGGGCCACGGCGCGTCCACACCTCGTGCACGCCCCGGCCGTAGCCGGCCGCGATCAGGCAGAGCCCGGCGACGACCAGCATGGTCAGCAGGCCGTCCGCGACGTCGCCCGGGCCGGGCCCGTGGGCCCGGTAGCCGCTCATCCCTGACATGGCGGGAACACCAACACGGCGACCCCGCCGAGCACGATGATCGCCAGAAACAGCAGGTTCGCCCAGACGCCCACCACGGCGAGCAGCCGGGACCGGCTCGTCGCCCGGTCCGCGTCGCCCGCCGCCTGCGCCCGCGCGGTCCGCCACCACACGAGCGCGGCCACCAGAAGCGCTCCCGCGGTGGCCACGGCGGGCACGACCACGGCGATGCCGAGCGCCTGCCAGAGCGGCACGCCGGAGATGTGCTGGGACCCGGCGGCGCAGGCCAGCTCGTCCAGGCTCCAGGCGGCGAGCAGGTGCACCGCCCAGGCGACGGCGCCACCGAGCACGCCGTACCAGAGCAGCAGCCCGCCGGCCAGGCGGATCCGCGGACCGGGCTGGGCGCTCATCACAACCGCGGGGAGAGGTAGATGGTGAACAGGATGGCCACCCAGACCGTGTCGACGAAGTGCCAGTAGATGGCGACGTTGCGGACCCGGTCGTGGCGGTGGGCGCCGAAGCTGCCGCCGCGCAGGGACGCGACGAGCAGCCAGCCGATCATGGTCAGTCCGACCAGCACGTGCAGCCCGTGGAATCCGGTGATGACGTAGAACAGCGAGCCGTACGCGTTGGTGGTCAGGCTGAACATGTGCAGCTTCTCGTCGTACTCGGTGCCCTGCAACAGCAGGAAGGTCGTCCCCATCAGGAGAGTGGCCGCCATCCCGAGCCGCAGCCGCCGGCGTTGGCCGTGCCGGATGCCGCGCTCGGCCCACATGACCGGCAGGCTGCTGGGCACCAGGATCGCCGTCATCACCAGCGGCTTGAGCAGCGTCGGATCCTCGATGCCGGGGGGCGGCCACTGCGGGCCGTACTGGAAGCGCAGGTAGAAGTAGCTGCCGAGCAGGCAGGCGAAGAGGGTGGCCTCGGTGGCCACGAACATCACCATGCCCCACCAGCCGGTCGGCCGGCCCACCGGCAGTTCCGTGGTGAGCGCCTCGGCGCCGGTGGCCGCGGCCACGACTCCGCCCCGGTCCGTCATGACGCGACTCCGAGTTCCTCGTCCGGGCGGCGCGTCGGCCAGAGCCAGGCCGCGACCGTCGCCGCCACCGCCGCCACCGCGGCGACGGCGACCGGGTACCAGGCCAGCAGCATGGCGACGAAGAAGACCAGCAGCGCGCCGGCGAGCACCAGGGGCTTGAAGGTGGGCTCCGGCATCCGCACCGCCCGCTCGGGGCGCGCGTCCAGCTCACTGGTGAACAGGGTGCGCCGGCCGTGGCTGAGGATGCGGTCCTCGGTCGCCCCCGAGCTGGTCGACTCGACGGTGCGCTCGTCCCAGGCGGGATGCAGGCTGTGCACCTGCGGGATCACCGGGAAGTTGTACGGCTCGGGCGGTGACGCGGTGGACCATTCGAGGCTGTCCCCGTCCCACGGGTCGGCCGGCGCGGGCCGGCCCCGCCGTACCGCGTGCACCACCCCGATGAGCACCAGCAGCAGGCTGACCGCCAGCAGGTACGCCCCGATCGTGCTGACCAGGTTCCATCCGTTCCACCCCAGGTCACCGCGGTAGGTGTAGACCCGCCGGGGCATGCCGAACAGGCCGTAGAGGTGCATGGGGAAGAACGTGACGTGCATGCCGGTGAAGAACAGCCAGAACGCCCACCGGGCGAGCCCCTCGTGGTACATCCGGCCGGTCATCTTGGGCAGCCAGTAGTAGATGCCCGCGAGGATCGGGAAGACCGCGCCGCCGACCAGCACGTAGTGGAAGTGGGCCACCACGAAGTAGGAGTCGGTGACCTGCTGGTCGAACGCGGTCAGCGCGAACATCGCGCCGGTGAAGCCACCGAGCACGAAGGTCACGATGAACCCGATGACGAACAGCAGCGGCGCGCGGAGCACCAGCCGGCCGAGCAGCATGGTGGCCAGCCAGGCGAAGATCTGGATTCCGGACGGGATGGTGATGATCGTGCTGGCCGCGCTGAAGAAGCTGTACGACAGCTGCGGCAGTCCGGTGGCGAACATGTGGTGTACCCACACCCCGAACGAGATGATCGAGATCGCGACGATCGCCAGCACGATGAGCGGGTAGCCGACGACGCCCCGGCGGGTGAAGGCGGGCAGCACGGCGGAGACGATGCCCAGCGCCGGCATCACGATGATGTACACGTCGGGATGCCCGAAGATCCAGAACAGGTGCTGCCAGAGCAGCACGTTCCCGCCGTGGGACGGGTCGAAGAAGTGGGCGCCGAACCGGCGGTCGAGGAAGAGTAGCGCGTTGTCCGTGTTCAACGCCGGCAGTGCGAAGATCACCATGAACGCGGTGGCCACGATCGCCCAGACGAACAGCGGCACCCGGTTGAGCGACATCCCCGGCGCGCGCAGCTTGAGCGCGGTGACGATGAAGTTGATCGCGCCCGCCGTGGTCGAGATGCCGAGGAAGAGCAGGCCGAGCGCGTAGACGTCCATGTGCAGGCCGGGGTTGTTCCGCACGTCGTTCAGCGGCGCGTAGGCGAACCAGCCGTTGTTCGGGGCGGCGCCGAAGGGCAGGCTCGCCCACATGAACAGCCCGGCGAACAGGAACACCCAGTAGCCGAAGGCGTTCAACCTCGGGAACGCCATGTCCCGGGAACCGATCATCAGCGGGACGAGGAAGTTGCCGAAGCCGAACAGCATCGGGGTGGCGAACAGGAAGATCATCGCCGTGCCGTGCATGGTGAACAGCTGGTTGTACTCCTGCGGGGACAGGACCTCCGCCTCGGGCCGGGCGAGCTGGGTACGCATGGTCAGTGCGCCGAGTCCGGCGAGGGCGAAGAAGAACCCGGCGGTGACCAGGTAACGCCGGCCGATCTTCTTGTGGTCCACCGTGGTGAACCAGGCGCGCAGCGACCGGGGCTCCTCCCAGTGCTCGGTCAGCCGCTCCAGGTCGTCCCGCCCGACGCCGGGCGGTGTGCCGGTGGTGGTGGACATCGTCGCACCTACTCCAGTGACCGCAGGTAGGCGATGAGGTCGGGCAACCGGGCGGCGTCGACCGGCTGCGGGGGCATCGCGTTGCCGGGCTTGACGGTCTGGGAGTTGGCGATCCACCCGCCGAGGTGCCCGGCGTCGTTGGGCACCGCCCCGGCGCCGATGCTCCACCGCGAGCCCACGTTCGACAGGTCGGGCCCCACCCGCCCCTGCGCGCCGGTGCCCCGGATCGAGTGGCAGGCGGCGCAGGTGCCCTGCACGAACGCCTGCTGCCCGCGCCGCTCGGCGTCGGTCCGGGGCGCCCGGGCCGGAGCGTCCAGCCGGGCCAGCCAGGCATCGAACTCGGCGCGGGACTGCGCCACCACCAGGAACGCCATGTGGGCGTGCTGGGTGCCGCAGTACTCGGCGCACTGGCCACGGTAGCTACCGGCCTTCCGCGCCTCCAACCAGGTCTCCCGGGTCTCGCCGGCGATCAGGTCCGTCTTCGGCATGAGCTGCGGCACCCAGAAGCTGTGCAGCACGTCGGCGGTCCGCAGGCGCACCTTGACCCGCTCCCCCACCGGGATGTGAATCTCGTTGGCTGTGGCGCCGGAGGCGTCCGGGTAGCGCACCTCCCACCACCACTTGTGGCCGGTGACCTCCACGGTCAGTGCGTCCCGGCCCGGACCGGCACCGAGCGCGGCGAGGTCCCGCAGGCCGACCCCGTAGACGGCCACCAGGATGACGAAGGGAATCGCGGCCCCGGCTATGGTCACGAACCGCAGCGGCTGGCCGTGGCGCACCCGTGCGGCGCCCCGCCGGAACACCAGCGCCCAGGCGAGCAGCGCCATGACCTCGACGAAGACCACCACGGAGATCCAGAACAGCAGCCACCAGAGGCCGTTGATCCGCGCCGCCCCGGTCCCGGCGGGATTCAACGCCGACGGGCTGTCGCCGGAACAGCCGGCGAGCAGCAGCAGGCCGGACAGCAGCGGCAGCACCGCCCGGGGCCGGCGCTGCCGCCGGGCCGAGCGTGACCTGGTTTCCACTGTCGTCTTCACCGGGAAGAACCCTAATCGCGGCCGCCCGGCTTCATCCGTTTTATTCCGAAAGGTGCCGTATGTGGGGCCGAGCGCCTTATCGTGGGCTCCACAGTCCCCACCCTCAGCGGAGCGCCCTCCGGGGCGCGGACAGGGAGATCATGCGCGCCCGCAGCGTGGACCTCGTCGCGGACACCGCCCGGGCCGCCGCCGCCCGCCGAACGATGGCATGGCTCGCCGCCGGACTCGCCGCCGCAGCAACCGTGACCGGGGGCTGGCTCGCACCACCCGACGAGGTGCAAGGCCAGGCACAACGGCTGATGTACCTGCACGTCCCCGCCGCCTGGACCGCATACGCCGCATTCGCCGTCGTACTCGCCAGCAGCGGAGCATACCTGCACGGCCGCGACCTACGCTGGGACCGGTTCGCCCGAGCCGCCGCCGAAGTCGGCGTCACCCTGACCGCCGCAGCCATCGCCACCGGAGCCCTCTGGGGCCGACTGGTCTGGGGCACCTGGTGGGCCTGGGACCCCCGACTCGTCAGCACCGCCCTGCTCCTGCTCACCTACACCGGCTACCTCGCCCTACGCCACGCAGCCGCCGAACACACCGGAACCCACAACGGCAACAGCCACCAGACAGCCCGACCGGCCGCGATCCTCGGCACAACCGCATTCCTACTCGTACCGGTGGTCCACTTCTCCGTCCTCTGGTGGCGGTCGCTGCACCAGCAGGCCACCGTGCTCGCCCCCGACCGCCCACCGATCGACCCACGCATGGGCCTCGCCCTGCTCCTCGCCGCGGCCGCCGCCACCCTCGCCGCGCTCTGCGTCCTGCTGCACCGGGTGGTCCGGCTGGAACGCCGACTCGGCGCGGACGCCGCCCCCGCCGCCGAGCGCCTCCCGGCCCGGGTCGGATGAGCCGTCGCCGGGCCGGCCGGGCCGCCGTCGTCGCCGTGCTGGCCGCCGCCGGCGCGCTGCTGGTCGCCGCCGTGCTGGCCGACACCCTCACCTACTACCGCACCCCCGCCGAGGTGCTCGGCGACCCCGCCGGGGCACGGGACCGGGTCCGCCTCGGCGGCGACGTCGTGCCCGGGTCGCTGCGCCGCGACGGCGACCTGCTGGTCTTCCGCCTCGCCGAGGGCGGCCGGGAGATCACCGTCGAGCAGCGCGGCGTGCCGCCGGAGACGTTCCGGGAGGGCGAGGGGGCGGTCGTCGAGGGCACGCTGTCGCCCGACGGCGTGTTCCACGCCGACCACGTCGTGGTCCGGCACGGCAACGAGTACCGCCCGGCCACCAGCCCCCCGGAGCCCGCCCGTGCTCGGTGACCTGGGCACCGCGAGCCTCGCCGCCGGACTGCTCTGCGCGACCCTGACCGCCCTGCTCTGGCTGCGGGTGGCCCTGTTCGCCGCACCCACCCGACCGGCCCGGCTGGCCTCCGCCGCGACCCTGGCGGCCGCCGCCGTCGCCTGCGCCCTGCTGGAGGCGGCCCTGCTGCGGCACGACTTCGGCGTGGAGTTCGTCGCGGAGAACGGCGGGCGGCACGTCCCGGCGTACCACACCGTGACCAGCCTCTGGGCGGCGCTGGACGGGTCACTGCTGCTCTGGCTGCTGGTCCTCGCCGGGTTCGCCGCCCTGCTGGCCCACCGTCGCCGGTACCCGGCCCGGCTGCACGCGTACGCCATGGCGGTCGTCAGCACCGTGACCGTGTTCTTCTTCGCGCTGTCCGCGTTCGCGGCGAACCCGTTCCGGCCGGTCAGCCCGGTGCCCGCCGACGGTCCGGGCCCGAACCCGCTGCTGCAGCAGCACCCGGCGATGGGCGTGCACCCGCCGCTGCTGTACGCCGGGTACCTGGGCCTGGTGGTGCCGTTCGCGTTCGCGCTCGCCGCGCCGCTGGCCGGGCCGCAGGGGCGGGACTGGGTGCGGGCCGCCCGCCCGTGGACGCTGGCCGCCTGGGCGGCGCTGACCGCGGGCATCGGGCTCGGCGCCTGGTGGTCGTACGCGGTGCTGGGCTGGGGCGGCTACTGGGCGTGGGACCCGGTGGAGAACGCCTCCCTGCTGCCGTGGCTCACCGCCACCGCGTTCCTGCACACCGCCACCCGCCGCGGCGCCGGCCGGGCCGGCTGGAACCTGGTGCTGGCCTGCGCGAGCTTCGTGCTGGTGCTGTTCGGCACGTTCCTCACCCGCTCCGGGGCGGTGTCCAGCGTGCACGCCTTCACGGACTCGCCGCTGGGGCCGATGCTGCTCGGCTTCGTGCTGCTGGCGGTGGTCGCGGCGACCCTCCTGGCCGGCCGGCGGACGCCCGAGCCGCCCCGCCGCGCCGCCGCGCCGGCCCTGTCCCGCAGCACCGCCGTGCTGGCCAACGGCGTGCTGCTGGTGACGATCGCGGCAGTGGTGCTCGTCGGCACGGTCTTCCCGCTGCTGTCCAGCCCGCTCGGCGGCGTACGCACCTCGGTGGGCCCGCCCTACTACCAGCGGACGGCGGTGCCGCTGGCGGTCGCTGTGCTCCTCGTCATGGGGGCGCTGCCGGCGGTCACGGCCCGCGCGGGGGGACTCCGGCGGCTCGCCGTGCCCGGGGGCGTCGCGCTGGCCACCGTCGCGGCGGTGGGGCTGCTCAGCCGGCCCGGCCCGGCGGCGCTGGCCGCGTTCGGCGCGGCGGCGTTCGTGCTCACCGGCGTGGCCACGGAACTGGCGGAGCGGATGCCGCATCCCGGCCGGCCGCGACGCGCCGACTCCGACGCGGCCGCCGCCGGCCGCCGGCACCGGCGGTCCGGCCGGGTCGGCGGGCTGGTCGCGCACGCCGGGATCGCCCTGGTCGCCGTGGGCGTGGCCGGATCGGCCGCGTACGGCCGCGACGTCGAGCGGGTCGTCGGCACCGGGGAGACGCTGCGGGTGGCCGGCGCGTCCGTGCGCCTGGTCGGCGTGGACCGGACCGCCGAGGACGGGACGATGACCGTCCGGGCCCGGCTGCGGCTGTCCGGTGCGGGCGGCGGACGTACCGTCGCGCCGGCGCTGCGCTACCACCCCGCCCGGGACGCCACCGTCACCGTGCCGGCGATCCGCACCGGGCCGCTGCGGGACACGTACGTCACGCTGCTCGCGGTGGCCCCGGACGGCGGCAGCGCCACCGTGCGGCTGGCGGTCAACCCGCTCGTCGGGCTGCTCTGGACCGGCGGCGCGCTGACGGCCGCCGGGGGCCTGCTCGCGGCGGCCGGCGCCGTCCGCCCGCGCCGCCGGGCCGCCGCCCCGGCGGGACCCGGGCCGGTGCCGGCCGGGACGCCGGCATGATCCGCCCCCGTTTCCGTACGCCGCGCGTCGGCCCGGCGCTGGCGCTGGCGCTCACCGCCGCCCTGGGCACGGTCCTCGCCCTCGGCCTGCGTCAGCCCGCGCCGCCGCCGGACTCCGCCGCGGCCGGCGGCATGCCCGCGCCGGCCCCGGCGCTCGCGGGCGCCACCCTGGACGGCGGCCGGTTCGACCTGGCCGACGCCCGCGGTCAGGTGGTGCTGGTCAACGTCTTCGCCTCCTGGTGCGGCCCCTGCCGCGACGAGCTGCCGCTGCTGGTCGACGCCGACCGGCGCTGGTCGCCGCAGGGGCTGCGGCTGGTGGGGCTGAACGTCCGGGACGGGGCCGACGCGGTCCGCGCGCTGCTGGAGCAGACCGGCGCGCAGGGGTTGACCGTGCTGCCGGATCCGGACGGCACCCGGGCGGTCGACTGGGGGGTCCGGGGGGTGCCGGAGACGTTCCTGGTGAACCGCGACGGCCGGATCGTCGACCGGCAGCGGGGCGTGGTCACCGGGCAGTGGCTGGAGCAGCGGGTGGCGCCGCTGCTGGCCCGATGAGGTGGCGGGCCGCCCTCGGGGCGCTCGTCCTCGCGGCCCTGCTCGCCGCCGCCGGCGCGGGGCTGGCCCGGTCGGCCGGCGGCACCGACCGCCAGGACCCGGCGCGCGCCGTGGCCGCCGGGCTGCGCTGCCCGGCCTGCCAGGGCGAGTCGGTCGCCGACTCCCGCTCGCCGATCGCCGCCGCCATGCGGCAGGTCGTGGCGGACCAGGTCGCGCAGGGCCGGGACGCCGAGGAGGTCCGCCGCTGGTTCGTCGAGCGGTACGGGCCGGAGGTGCTGGCCGACGCGCCCGGCCGGGCCGGGCCGCTGCTCTGGGCCGTACCCGCGCTGGCCCTGCTGGGCGCCGGCTGGGCCGCCCTGCGTACGCTGCGGCCCCGCGCGGCGCCGCCCGCCCCCGGGTCCAGCGCACCGCCCGGGCCGGTCGTACCGACCGGTGCCGGCTCCGGGGCGGGCGCGCCCCCCACCCACGTGCCTGCCGCGCCGCCCGGCCGGGGAGTCCGCCGGGCGTGGCGGGTCGCCTCGGTCGGGGTGGTCGCCCTCGTGGCGTCGGTCGCGGTGACCGCCGGCCGGCTCGACCGGCCGGGCCCACCGGCCGAGCCGGCGGACCCCGTGACGGTCGCCGTCGCGCTGGCCCGGGACCTGGAGGCGCAGCGCCGCTACGACGCCGCCGCCCGGATGTACGAGGAGGCGCTGCGGGACCGGCCCGACGACGCGATCCGGCTGCGGCTGGCGTTCGCGCTGCTGCGGGCCGGCGACGCCACCGGAGCGGAGGACTCGGCGCGGAGGGTGCTGGCCCGCGCCCCGGACTCCCCCGACGGCCTGCTCGTGCTCGGGCTGGCGCAGCGCGACCGCCGCTCCCCCGGGGCGGCGGCCACCCTGCGCCGGTTCCTCACCGTCGCGCCGGAACACCCGGCCGCCGCCGAGATCCGCCGGCTCGTGGCCGCCGGCGGGTGAACGCCCTCCTGACTCCAGCCGTGGAAATCGGCCGACGGCCGCCCTGCCCCGATCGTGGCGACCGGTAGCGGGACGCCGGGCACGGGAGGCGGACACGGACGGTCGGCCCCTGTGGAGCTGCCCGCACGAACGGGGCGGCGACGACGGGGCGGCCAGGGGTCCACGCGGCTACGCGCCGAGCGGTGCGAGCCCTGCCGGATCGGGGGGGGGTGCGGTAGCACAGGCGGGGCAGCTCCACAGCGTCCGGCAGAGCGCGGCGGGGGCCCGGTCACGACACGTCAGAGATCGATCCACTCGCTGCGCACGGACGCCTCCTTCAGTGCGGCATCGTCCGGTTCCACCCCGATCCCCGGCCCGGTCGGCACCTCGATCCAACCGTCCCGCATGGTGATCGGCGGGGTGATGTCCCGGGCGAAGAAGCGGTCCGACGCCGACACGTCGCCGACCAGGGAGAAGTTCGGCAGCGCGGCCAGCGCCAGGTTGGCCGCGCGGCCGATGCCGGTTTCCAGCATGCCGCCGACCCACACCGGCACGCCGTGTGCGGCGCAGATGTCGTGGATCCGTCGTGCCTGCAGATATCCGCCGACCCGACCGGGCTTGATGTTGATGACGGCGGCGGCCCCCGACTCGATCGCCTCGACGGCCCGCGCGGGAGAGGTGACCGACTCGTCGAGGCAGATCGGCGTACGCAGTCGCCGGGCCAGCGCGGCGTGCCCGCGCAGGTCGTCCTCGACCAGCGGCTGTTCGATCATCAGCAGCTCGAACGGGTCCAGTCTGGCGAGGTGGACGGCGTCGGCGAGCGTGTACGCCCCGTTCGCGTCCACCTGCAGGGGCACCGCGTCACCGAGGTGCTCGCGCACGGCGCGGACCGGCGCCACGTCCCAGCCCGGCTGGATCTTCAGCTTGATCCGCTGGTATCCGGCGGCCAGGTAGCCGTCGACCGCGTCGAGCAGTTCCGGGATCGACGCCATGATGCCGACGGACACGCCGGACGGAACCGCTGGTCGGACGGCACCGAGATAGTCGGCCAGCGGCATGTTGGCCTGCCGGAGCTGGGCGTCCAGGATCGCGATCTCCAGCGCCGCCTTCGCCATCGGATGCCCCTTGACGGCGGTGAGGGCGGCCCCGACCGCCGCCGCGGTGACGTCGGGCAGGGCGCTGACCGCGGGAACGAGGAAGCGGATCAGCGCGTCGGCGGCGCCGTCGACGTACTCGGCGGAGTAGAGCGGCTGCGGCAGGGCGACGCACTCACCCCAGCCCACCACGTCGGGCGTGACCGCCTTCACCAGGAGCGCTTCCCGGTCGTACTCCACGCCGAACGAGGTCCGGAACGGCGCCACCAGCGGCAGCCGCACCCAGTGCAGCTCGATCCGGGTGAGTTTCACGGCTCGTACGAGGGGGTCGTGTGGGCCGGCACGAGGACGTACTCGTGGGTGCTGGTCATGCCCGCCACCCGGTAGTTGTCGGCGAAGAGCGCCAGGAAGCGGTCCCGTACCGCGAAGCGCTCGCGCTGGGCCCGCTGGCGGTCGGTTCTCCGAAGCATCTCGATGTCCTCCGGTACTGCGATCAGCTCGGCGCCGGGGACCACGCGGGCGTGCCGCCGCATCGCCCCGGGTTCGCCGGTCATGGCCTGCTCGACCCACTCGGAACGCAGGGCCCACTCGACCAGGAGCCGATCGGTGCGTTCGTTGGTGTTGACGCCGTCGTCGAGTCGCCCGTAGAAGTCCGGCCGGTAGGCGGTGACCGTCGCGCCGAGCTTGCACAGGTTGAAGTACCCGTTGCGGCAGACCAGCGGGTCGTACGTCCACGAGATGGCGTCGATGCCGCGCTCCAGCGCCCACCTGCGTTGATGCCGCTTGAGCGCGAGCCCCGTGCCGCGGCCGCGTTCCGCCTGGGACACGCCGGTGATGTAGGAGTGCAGATGATCCGGTCGGCCGGTGCGCGCACCGAGCATCCCCACGGTGCACCCGACCATGCGGCCGTCGCGGTACGCGCCCACCACGTAGTTGCCGGAGTGGCACAGGGTCCGGAGCAGGCTGACGTTGATCAATTCGCTGCGCTCCGCGTCGGTGCTGGCGCCCCAGACCGTCCACAGCAGCTCCGCGGCCGTCTCTATCTGCTCGCCGGTGTGCAGGATGGCGATCGTCAGCCCGGCCTGCGACGACGTGGTGCCCGAGCCGGTCGGATCGGCGTCCGCGCCGACCGCGGTTCGCCGCTCGACCACGGCACCTTCGGTCTTCACCACCGCCACCTACCGTCCTCATGCGCGGAATCGCGACATGCAATCCCTGCTCAGCCTGGAGACATAACCACAATCTAACGCCGGCGTAGCATTCGTCGCAAATACCCGAAAAGGCCTTGCGTTACCCAGGGCGGCGTACAAGATAACCCATTCAGGGGAGGCGCCGTCGACCCGGTTCGATCCACTAACGAAAGAGCTGGACGGCATCCGGCGCCCGGTTGACCAACGCGGCGGCCATGGCGATCTGATCACGGATCCGCCGCACGGAGGCGTCCCACTGTCGGGACAGCCCGGGCCTGCCCTCCAGCCCCTCCCAGACGGACAGCGCGAACCCGTCCAGCCGGGCCGCCGGCATCCACAGGTGCAGCAGGTGATCGACGGCCGGCCGCAGCCGGTGGATGATCTGCACGGGCTCCCCGACCCCGATCTGGCTCTGCTCGATGATCGACAACAGCGCGGTCAGCAACCAGTCGTGCAGCGCCAGATCCTCACACAGCGCGACGACGTCGGCCACCGCCGCCTGCCCCAGCAACAGCCGCACGGACCGCAGGCCGTCCTCGCGGACGGTGAGCCGCACCCGGGCCGCCTGGACGTCCTCGTCGGTCAGCGCCGCCCACCGCAGCACCGTACGGCGCGCCCGCACCGGCGGCCGTCGGTCCAGCAGCGACGACCCCTGCACCTCGGCGAGGAGCCGGTTGCAGAGTGCGCCCATGCCCATCGTGGACGCCCGCCTGTCCGCGTCGAGGTGGGCCGCCGCCGTCCCGGGCAGGTCGGTCCGGCCGAGGGTCTCCACCACACCGAGCCGCGCCAGGTAGTGCGACCAGGCCCGCCGGTAGCCGCCCCCGACCGGCTCGACCCGCACCACGGCGGAGCTCTGCAACACCCGCCCGCCGGTGAGGCAGACCCGGCCCATGAGCGTGCCCACGCCGCGCACCCGGGCACCCGAGCGGGCGGCGATCCGGCAGTCCACCCCGGTGAAGGTGTGCGGGCTGACCGCGTACCCGATCGGGCGTTCCGAGACGCGGACGCGCTCGCCGGCCAGCAGCGCCAGCACGCTCTCCGCCAGCTCACGGGGCACGTCGCCGGAATGGCGCAGGGCCGTGGTCTGCACCTCACCCAGGACCAGCACCGTGCACCGGTCCGGTGTCGACGAACAGATACTCGATCCGATCGACCACGGCGGGCGGCAGGGCGATCCCCTCGTCGGCGCCGCGCCCGCCGAGCTGGTCGAGTACGGCGGGATCCACCGCCACCTGCTGCATTATCGTCCGGACCGCGTTCTCGATCGGCAGGAACAGCGGGGCGCAGATCGTCATGGTCCGGTAGGCGCTGAACGGCGCCGCCCGCTCGTTGAGCCGCAGCACCGCGGGCAGCCGCCGCCAGTCGTCCGGCAGCTCGTCCGGCAGCGGCCTCGGCACCGCGACCCGGCGGCCCTTGTCCCGCAGGACGCCCAGCCGCAGCAGCTGCCACACGGCGGCCAGCATCGCGCAGGACCACTGCCGGCCCCGCTCACCGTCCCGCCACAGCTCGATGTCGGCGAAGATGGAGTGGTTGACGGCGGCGTTCTCGGCGGGCGGCAGCCACGTGCTCGGCCGCTTCATCGCCTCGTGACGGTCCGTGGCCGGCGAACGCTGCCCGTTGCACAACCACCCTGTGTGATGCACCGGTGGACGGGCCCCGGTGCTGTCCGGCGGTGGATCCTCCACGATCCGCGCCTCGACCAGTTCGGCCAGCGACAGGCCGGCCGGAGCGTCGTCCGCCGGTTCGGCCGGGTCCGCGTCGGCCGGGTCCACCGGGTCCGCGCACCCGGACTCCCGGGCGAGGTAGTCGAGCTCCAGGCCCCCCTCCCGGGCCGCCGCGAGCAATTTCGGCAGCAGTGTGCGGGGCGACTCCGGCTGCCCGAAGTAATCGTCGATCAGCACGCACGTGCTGATTCGCGCGGTCTTTCCCTGGACCGCGTCGCGGCAGGCGGCCCGGGCGGTCGCGGACCACCTGGCGATTCGACGGAAATGGTCGGCGAAAAAGTCGACGTCCCGGCTGAGGTCCGGGGAGTAGAAATGACCCAACTCGATCGATAAATGTGAAAGCGGAATGGACTCCACCCGCGCGTCCGCGGTCGACTCGAAGAACTCGGCGTCGGCTCTCATGTGGTGGCCCACACTTCGTCGTCCACGAGGTTCCGGGCGAGCTCGTCGAACGCGGCCACCGTCGACAGGTTGGCGATGTCCCGGGCGACGACGTCGTTGTCGGAGAGCAGCTGCTCACGCCACTGCAACACCGGATCGAGCGGAACCGAACCGAGCAACGCCAGCCGCCCGACCCGATGCCGGGCGGCGAGCCGCCGCAGGTCCTGGTCGCAGTCGCGCAGCCACGCGACCTGGGCGGGCCGCAGTCCGCGCAGCTCGGCGGAGTCCGGGTCGACCACCGCGGTGCGGACGAACCGGATCGACGCCGCCAGTCGCTCCCGGTCGTGCCCGGCGCGCTCACCGACGTCGAGGATGCCGTCCTTGCCGTAGACGAGGCCGGCGGCGGCCGGAATGTGCTGCCGGGTCCAGCGGTGGAAGACCAGCCAGCGGGCGACCACACCGCGCAGCGCCGCGTCGGCCGTCGCCTCCAGCACCAACTGGGTCGCGTACGACCGTCCGGCACTGAGGTCGATCAGGCACATGTCGAACTCCTCGTCGAGCGCGAGAAGCAGCCGGACGCACCGGCGCAGGGCCTCCTTGTCCGGCCGGAACTCACCGCCGTCCTGGTCACCCGGGAAGAGCATGAGCTGCCCGGAGCCGGGCGGGCGGTGCCGCAGGCTGGCCCGGGCCGACCGGTTCCACACGTCGATGCGCAGGGGCTCCTCGACCGCCGCGTGCGGGTCCTGCTCCATCAGGTACGAGTGCAGCCCGCCGCCCTCCCGCACGCCCCGCGCGGCGTCGACGATCTGGAAGATCGATCCGGCGGTGGGCGAGCCGAAGTCGAAGTCGAGGTAGCAGACCTCGGCACCGGCGAGGGCGCGGCGGTACACGACGTTGCAGCTCGTGACCGACCTTCCGGTGCCGCCCTTGTCGGACGCCGCGAAGACCAGCACGCTAGTCTCCAACCTCGGATTCCCGGGCCGCGGCGAGTTTGTCCAACTCGCGTAGGACGTCCAGGGTCAGGGCGGCGGCCGTGCCGGGCCGGGTGGACAGCAGCCGGCGTGCCCGCCGCAGCCCGATCGCCTGCCGGCTCAGGCTGTCGCGCAGCGCCGGACCGCCCTCTCCCGAGCCGCGCAGTTGCTCCTCGTCGAACACGTCCTCCGCCTCGACCAGGAGTTCGGTGGCGATGTCCGACAGCATCGAGCCGGGCGGCGGCACGCCCTGGATCAGGTCGGCCGCCGTGCCCATGCACTGCATGACCCGCGTGGTGTGGTACCAACTGGGCGTCCCGCGGCGGGGCAGCGTCGGGTACACGTTGGCCGGCTCGTCCCACAGGCCGGCCCCCTTGCCGTCACGCAGCCGACGCCGTTCCAGGTGCCGCCACGCCTCGTCGGCCAGGCGCAGCAACCGGGCCCGCAGGCGGTGGTCGTTGGCCTGGGCCGCGACGGCCAGTGCCCGGCCGAGCAACAGGGTGCCCAGCTCACCCAGCCGCCAGCCGAGTGGGGGCGCGTCCGGTCCGGCGAGCTCGGCGCCGACGAGCGCGACCCAGGTGCCCGGATGGTGCAGCTTCAGGGCGGGATCGGCGGCGAGCGGCCGGCGCCTGATCCGCCCGCGGTCGGCCAGGTCTTCGAGCACCCGCGCGATCCGGGCCAGGTCGGAGTCGGGGGCGCCCTGGTCGAGCAGGGCGTGCCGCACGAGGGAGACGACCAGCAGACTGTAGTAGTCGCTCTCCTCCTCGTCCGTCGTCCGCCAGGGCAGGTCCTCGACCGGCCAGCGATCGTCGCCGAGGGTGGCGATCGTGGACCAGTAGCGCTGGGCCAGATCCCACTGCAGGTTGAGGATCCGGGCGAGCGACTGCTGCTCCTCGTCGAGCAGGCCCTGCAGCCGGGTCTCGCGGGAGAAGAGGTCACGGATGCCGTCGACCGCCACCACCGTGAAGTAGAGGTACGGGTACGGCTCGGCGAGCCCGGGCTGGGCGTACACGGTCGTCGGCGTCTTGACCGGTTCCGCGCCCTGGACGATGCCCCAGGACCAGCCGCACTCGAACAGCAGGTCGCGGTTCTCCAGCAGCGTCTCCACCTCGTCGGCGGACGAGCCCAGCTCACGGAGGCCGGCCATGACGTCGGTCAGCGAGTTCCGGATCCGGGCGACCAGCTCGGCGGAGTAACCCTCCTCCGGGCTGACGGTCTCGCACAGCGCCCGCCCCGCGCGGCTGTCGCCCCGGAAGACGCTGAGGGTGAAGCTGCGCTGGAGCCCGGCCATCGCCGCCGTCAGCCGCTTCCGCGCGTCGACCTCCACCTTGTCGATCTCTTCGCGGTGGGACGGCCGCTGGACCTGCGGCCGGTAGCCACGCAGGAACCCGATGGCGGCCGTGGTGAGCACGACCGACGTGGCGTACGAGTCGACCACCTCGAGCGCCAGCTGCTCCGGGGTGGGCTCCCGGTCGTCGTCGGGCGCGGTGGTGAGGTAGCTGCCGCCGGAGAACTCCGGCAGCCCCGTCCCGGGGTCGGTGTAGCACCGCAGGTACTCCCCGATGAGCCGGACGACCCGCTGCGGGATCTCCACGGCACCACCGAACGAGGCGAGCGCGGCGCAGACGTCCGGCTTGGTCTCGTCCGGACGGTCGAAACGGATGCCGGGCAGTTTCGTCGGCGGCAGCAGGAGGCAGAGAAGCAACTCGGCGTCACTGATGGAGTTGCGGCCGGATCGGTCGCCCCAGGAGAATGCCCGCCCCGAACCGCACCATCTGGATATTGCTTTCCACACTGACAGCAGTTCCTGGCGCGGCTGAAGTCTCATTGATCGGCAACCACCGTTCATTCACCTCGGGCAATGCAGCGCGCGGCGTCGTCCGCGCCGGGCAGCCAACCTCAGGAACAGTGCTTCTCCTTCGGCGCAGCATATCCCGCCAGCCCATTGGACCAACAGCGTCACATTCCGGGCGTATCAATATTTAGCCCGCATAACGGAACGGCCCATTTATGGATCATCGACAATTGGTACGCTCGTTACCGCCCATGGCAGACGAAGAGCGCTCCCGTACGCGGCCTGCGCGTCTCACCACTCGCCGGCGCCTCCCGGGAAGGCTCCCGGAAGTGGGGAGAACACCGGTTTACACCACGTCGCCGATCATGATCCTGCACTGCCGGGACTTCCTGACCACGATGCGTTCTCCGCAGGCCGGGGGGCGGGCTCCGCACGACGTGGTCACCGCCCTGCTCGACCAACTGGCTTCCTCGGAGGTGACCCGACCGCCGGACCTGGTGATGATCGCCGGCAATCTCGCCGAACGGGCGACCTCCGCGGAATACGAAATCGCGCACCAGCTTCTCGGCACCCTGCGGGACGCACTCGGGCTCGACGCCCGCCGGATCGTGCTGGTGCCCGGCAGCAGCGACGTCAACCGCCTCAAATGCCACGCCTACTTTCTCCAGTGCGCCGCCGACGAGGAACAGCCGGCGCCGCCGTACTGGGAGAAGTGGCAGCCCTTCGCCACGATGGTGCGCCGGTTCCACGGCACGGAACTGCCCAAGGACCAACCCTGGGGCCTCACCGAATACCCGGACCTGGGCGTCGTCGTCGCCGGCCTCAACTCCACGATGGCCCAGACCCACCTGCCGAAGGACGAGTACGGCTACCTGGGCGCGGAGCAGATCGACTGGTTCTCCGACCAGCTCGCCGCACCGGCCCGGCGCGACTGGCTGCGGGTCGGCGTGCTGCACCACCGGCCGGACGGAGCGGACGGCGGCGGACGGCTCGCCGACGCCGACCGGTTCGTCACCGCCCTGGGCCCGCACCTGGACCTGGTCGTGCACGGCCAGCCCGGCGGGCCCACCGTGGCCCTCCTCCCCGGTGGCGCGCCGGTGATCGGCGGCGGGAACGGCGGCTGGCAACTCCTCGAGGCGCATCCGGACCACGTACGGCTGCACGCGCTGCCACCCGGTCCGCACCCGGCCGGCACCGACCCGGTCCCGCTGCCGTACCCTCCCCCGCGCCGGCCGGCGCCCCGCCCCCGCCCGCCGAGTCCACCGGCTGCGCTGCGCCGGCTTGCGGACCAGGTCGCGGAGGTGTGCCGGCTGCGCCACCCGGACGCCGACGTCGCCCTGGTGCCCCAGCCGGACTCGACCCGGCTCGCCTACCTGCGGATCTCTCCCGACCCCGCGCACGGCGACCGCGGCCCGGCGGAGCAGCACCCGGTCGGGGTGTGCGCGGCCGTCCCGACCCGCGACGACGTCGCGTGGTTCGGCACCGTGCTGGCCCGGTTCCGGATCGGCGGCGCCGGCCGCACCGCCAGCCTCGTGCACGTCGGCGCGGAGACGGACCAGCGGCTGCGCGACTGGGCCCGCGCGCGCGGCGTCGCCCTCGTCACCTTCGCCGACTTCCAGCTCGGGTCCGACCTCGACCGCTTCGCCGAGCGGCAGGCCGCCGTGCTGGACAGCGACCCCGTCTACCCGTCCGCCGCATACGTCCCGCAGCGCTACACGGAGTTCCTGCCGGGACCACGGGCGCCGTCCGAGGCGCCGCCGTCCACGGATCTTCTGGCGTGGCTGCGCGACTGGGTCGACGCGCCGCGCGGGCGGCTGGTGGTGGTGCTGGGCACGTTCGGGCACGGCAAGACCTTCCTCCTGCGCGAGCTGGCCCGGCGGATGCGCAGCGACGGTTGCCGGACCGTGCCGGTGCTGATCGACCTGCGGGGCTTCGAGAAGGCGTACAGCCTGGACGAGCTCGTCGCCGTCCAGCTCTCCCGGCACGGCCAACGGCAGATCGATCTGGACGCGTTCCGGTACCTGCGCCGCGAGGGCAGGGTGGCGCTGCTCTTCGACGGCTTCGACGAGCTGGCCACCCGGGTCAGCTACGACCGCGCGACCAACCACCTGGAGACGATCGTGCAGGCCGCCGAGGAACGGGCCAAGGTCATCGTCACCAGCCGTGACCAGCACTTCCTCACCGACGCCGACGTGCTGTCGGCGTTGGGGGCGCAACTCGGCGCCGACCGCCGGGTCGTCCGCCTGGCCGACTTCGACGACCAGCAGATCCTCACCTTCCTCACCCACCAGCTGCGCGACCCGGTCAGCGCCCAGCGCCGCCTCGACCTGCTCCGGCACGTCAACGACCTGCTGGGGCTGTCCCGCAACCCGCGGCTGCTCGGGTTCATCACCGAACTCGGTGAGGAGCCCCTGCGGATCGCGAGCGACGCCGGGAACCCGATCACCCCCGCCGACCTCTACCAGCAGGTACTCGACCGCTGGTTGGCCTACGAGACCCGGCGACTGGGCCGCCTCGGTCCGCTCGCACCCGACGAGGCGGACCTGTGGGAGGCCGTCACCCACCTGGCGCTCCGGTTGTGGGACTCACCCGACGACAGTCTCAGCCTGGACGACCTCGGAGCCGCCGCGGCCACGCTGTCCCAGCTCACCGCCGCGGCGGTCGGTGAGACAGCCGCCCTGGAACCGCAGGAGAGCGCCCACCTGCTCGGGTCCAGCACCCTGCTGGTCCGGTCCGGGCTGCGCCGGTTCACCTTCGTCCACCACTCGGTACGGGAGTGGCTGATCGCCAAGCACCTCGCCGGTCAGCTGACCGCCGGCGGCGGGGCCGCCCCCGGCCTGGTCGGACGGTCCATGTCCCCCCTCATGATCGATTTCCTGGTCGGCCTGGCCGGCCGCGACGTCATGCGCGACTGGGCGGAGCAGACCCTGGCCGACAAGTCGACCGCGCGCGGGGTCGGACGCAACGCCGTCGAGGTCCTCCGCCACCTCCGGGTGGCCACCTCGTCGCCACTCCACATGCCCGGCTTCGACCTGCGCGGGGAGGACTTCTCCGCCCGGTTCCTCGCCGGCGCCGACCTCAGCGGCGCCGACCTGACCGGCGCCCGGCTGGTGGGCGCCGACCTGACCGGGGCCAACCTGACCGAGGCCAACCTCACCGGCGCCCGCCTGGACCGGGCCGCGCTCCGTGACGCCGACCTCACCGAGGCCGACTTCACCGGGGCGAGACTGCTCGGCACGGACCTGACCGGCGCGGTGTTCACCGGCGTACGGCTGCGCCGGGCCGCTCTGGTGGCCGCGACCGGAGCCGACGGCGAGGCGCTGCGCGGCGTGGACGCGCTCGGCGCCGCACTGCCCGGGGACGCCGCCGCCGAGCCGCAGATCGCCTCGTCCGCCGTCGTGCACGCCGTCGCGGTGGCCTTCGGGGTGCGGCTGCTGGCCGGAGGTGGCGAAGACGGCGCCATCCGGGTGTGGGACGCCGGAAACGGGACCCCGTTGCGGGTGCTCACCGGGCACACCGGCGCGGTGCGGGCCATCGCCTGCACACCCGACGGCCGGTACCTGGCCAGCGGCGGCGACGACGAGACCGTCCGCGTCTGGGACACCACCACCGGCCGCACCGTACACACCCTCACCGGCCACACCGGCCGGGTACGCGCCCTCGCCTACAGCCCCCACGGCCGGCACCTCGCCAGCGGCGGCGACGACGAAACCGTCCGCGTCTGGGACACCACCACCGGCCGCACCGTACACACCCTCACCGGCCACACCGGCACGATCCACGCCGTCGGGTACGCGCCGTCGGGCGACCGGATCGCCAGCGCCAGCGACGACCGGCGCATCCACGTGTGGGACGTGGCCACGAGCGCCATCGTCCACACCATGACCGGGCACACCGGCTGGATCCGCGCCCTCGCCTTCTCCCCCGAGGGGCGGCGGCTGGCCAGCGCCGGCGACGACAGCACCGTCCGGGTCTGGGACACCGGCACCGGCCAGGCGCTGCACACCCTCACGGGCCACACCGGCACCGTCCACGCCGTGGCCTACTACCAGGACGGCCGGCAGCTGGCCAGCGCCGGCGACGACGAGACCGTCCGCGTCTGGGACACCGCCGACGGCAGACCGTCCCGCACCCTCCGGGGCGGCGGCGGTGACTCCTGTGCGCTGGGTTTCTCCCCTCGGGAGGACGATCCCTGGATGGCGGTCGGATCGGGCGACGGCGCCGTACGGATCTGGAGCGCCGTGGTCGGCGACCAGCCCCGCGTGCTCAGCGAACCGGTCGGCCCCGACACGGCCGTCACCGCGCTCGCCGTCTCCTCGGACGGCCGCTACCTCGCCTGCGCCGCCCACGACGGCGGCATCCGGGTGTGGCACCCCGCCACGGCGGCGCTCGAGGCGACCCTGACCGGGCACATCGGGGCCGTCCGCGCGATCGCCTTCTCCCCCGACGGGCGCCACCTGGCCAGCGCCGGCACCGACGGCACGATCCGGATGTGGGACGTCACCGGCCACGGCGGGGTCCGTGCCCTCGCCGGTCAGTACGGCGGGGTCACCACCATCGCGTTCTCGCCGGACGGGCACCACCTGGCCAGCGCCGGCACCGACGGCATCCGGGTCTGGCACCTCGCCACCGGGCGGCGGCAGTCCGTGCCGGGGCACGCCAACACCGTCCGGGCGGTCGCCTTCTCCCCCGACGGGCGCCACCTGGCCAGCGCGGACGAGGACGGAGCGATCAGGATCCGGGGCATCGACGCCGGCCAGCCGCCGCGGGCCCTCGCCGGGCACCAGGGTCCGGTGACCGCCATCGCCTTCTCGCCCGACGGGCGCCACCTGGCCAGCGCCGGTGCCGACGGCACCATCCGGATCTGGGCCACCGCCACCGGCCGGCTCACCCACACGCTCACCGGCCACGCCGGGTGGATCTGCTCGCTGGCCTACACCCCGGACGGCCGGCACCTCGCCAGCGCCGGCGGGGACCGCGCCGTCCGGTTCTGGGACACCACGCGCCGAGGGCCGCGGGCGGTGCTCGTACCGCTGGTCGCCGGCGGCTCGGCCGTCCTGCTCGACGACCAGCGGTACGTCCTGGCGGGACAGCCGCACGGCGAGTACTGGTACGCCATCGGCATGTGCCGGTTCGAGCCCGGCGAACTCGACCCGTACGTGCCGGCGCTAAGGCCGGTCCCGTCCGGCGGGCGGCTCTGGTGAGCCGCCGGCCCCTCCCTGGTCCGGGCTCCCCTGGCCCGCGCCGGACCGGTCGAGGTGGTCGAGCACCCGACGGGCCGCGACCCGCACCTCCACGGGTGCGGCCGGGTCGGCGCCCGCCGCCCGCGCCCACCGGCGGGCGGTGTCGTGCCCGGCGAGGTCGCACAGGAACTCCACCAGCAGCGGGGACATCTCCCGGCGCAGCAGCCCGCGCACCCGGCCGGCCGGGTGGTCCGGATCCAGTTGGTCGGCGACCTCCCGGGCGACCAGCCACTCCAGGACCGAGCGGTCGACGAAGTGGAAGCGGTAGGCCGGATCGCGGACCAGCAGGGTGCCGGCGCCCAGCAGCCGTGCCGTCTCGCTGCGGCCGGACGCCCCACCGCCCCGGGCGGTGGTGAGCCGGGTCAGCACGTCGGCCGCCGCACCCAGCGCGTCCGCGCCGAGCGCCGCCTCGCCCGATTCCCACAGCCGCCGGGCCAGGTATGTCACCGCGCGCTCCAGGTCGGCCAGGGGCGTCAGGCCGAGGACGTCGTCGGCGCCGCCACGCCGCCGTTCCCCGTCGAGCCACTCGCTGATCAGCCGCCGGTAGAGGTCCGCCACGGTCACCCGGCCGTCACCCGACGCGGCCGCGCGCAGCCGCTGCTCGTCGATGTCGGCGATGAAGGCGAGCATCCGCGGGTTGCGGGCCATCCGCAGCAGGCCGCCGACCCGCCCGAGCAACTCCAGCCGGGCCCGCGCCCGCTCCGGGCCGCCGAGCCGCCGGGCCAGGAACTCGAGTATCTGCTCCCGGTCCAGGCCCACGAGCCGCACCCAGCGCACCGCCGGGCCGGTCGGACCCCCGACGGAGTACGGGCCGAGCGCGTCGGCGAGCAGGTCGGCGTCCCGGCTCACCAGGACGACCTTCCCGCGGCCGGGCCGGATCCGCGCGCCGGCCTCCCACCCGGCCACCCAGTCACGCAGCCGGTCGTGGGTGGTGCGGGCGGCGAGCTCGTCGAGCCCGTCGCACAACAGCGCGACGCGCCCCTCGCGCAGCAGGTACCGGCTCCGGTCCAGGTCCACCCGGCGCAGGCCGCCCCGGGACAGGTGGATCGCCACCAGCTCGTCCAGGCCGACGCGCCAGTCCAGGCTCCGCAGATCCACCAGGATCGGCACGACCGGGTCGCGGTCGGCGTGCAGCCGGCGCGCCAACTCCCGCAACAGGAACGTCTTGCCGGTCCCCGAGGCGCCCACCACCGCGATCATCTGCCCCTCCGGGGCGGCCAGCCAGCGGCGGAGACGGCCCAGCAGCTCGGGCGCCGGCTCGGCCGGCCCCGCGTCGCCGGCGCGGGACGCCCCGCTGTCGGGGTCGAACAGGACGTATGGCTGCGGGACGTAACGGGCGGCCGGGAACGCCAGGTCGTCGGCCAGCGACGCCGCCTGCCCCTCGGCGTACCAGAGCACGTCGTCACCGAGCTCGAAGTCGGCGAAGCTCACCAGCCGAACACCCTGGCCGAGGGCCCGTTCCCGGAGGCCGGAGTGGGCCGGCACCGACCGGCAGACCAGCGTGGCGTCACGGCCCGGACCGTCCGGCCGGACCACGTCGTCCAGGAACCGCTGCACGGTCTCCGCGCGCGGCTCAGCGTCGAACACACCGATCAGGTACGGGGCGGACAGGTGATCACCGGCCGGCGAGACCACCAGGTAACCGGCCCGCGGCGCACCCGGCGGCGCACCCGGCCACCGGTGCTCCGCGAGGACGGCACCCGGCGTACGGGCCCGGTACGCCCGCGCCACCCGGGCCACCAGGTCGGTCCGCGATCCGTCGACGAGGTCGTCCACGCCGGCCGCGCCCGCCGCGCCGGCGTCCCTGTCGCCCACCTCCGGCGGCCACCAGTGGTCGCCGTACGCGTGCGAGACGTCCCGCCCGGCCGCCGCGCCCCGCCGGGCGTGGCTCTGTGGCAGCACCCGCAGCGTCCCCGGCCGGAGGTCGACGAGCTGGTACCGGTACCCGCCGGGCGTACCCGTCCGGTGCGTCGCGTCCGGCGGCAGCAAGCCGTCCGCGCCGTGGAGGCCGACCGCCGGCACCCCGGTCAGGCCGATCTCACGTACGCCGCCCGGGTGGTCGTGCAGCACCACGTCCAGCTGGGCGGCCAGCAGTCGGGCGAAGGCGTCCGCGTCGCGCAGCCCCGTGTCGTCCGCGCCGTCGGTCGGGTCGTGGTGCAGCACACCGACGCGCAGCCAGCCGCGCCGTTCGTAGTCGCGCAGCCGGTCGGCGAACCACTCCAGCTGGGCGTGGCCCAGCCGGCCGAACCGTTCCCCCGGTAGGTGACTCACCGACATGGTGGAGTTCAGCGCGGCGACCACCGTGCGCGCGGCGGGAACCGGCAGCAGCTGCCACGGCTGGTGCGGCTGGAACGCCGTCGCGCCGGGCAGCCTGGCGGTCAGCTCCGCGAACGGTTCCCACTTCGGCCAGTACGGCGGGACCGGCTCCGCACCGTCCGCCGCCCGGCTCAGAAAGTGGGCCAGGCACCGCCCCTCGTTGACGTCGGACAGGCCGGGGACGACGATCACGCGCCCGGTGGGCAGGCCCAGCCGCGTCCGCAGGTTCTCCAGCAGACGATAGGCCGCCTGGTACTCCGCCGGGGTGGCCCGACGGGCCGCACCCCCGGTGACGATCACGAGGTCGGGTGCCCTCCCCTCGCGGTGACACGCGGCCGCGAGGTCGTCGAGCAGCTCCGGGCCGGACGGTCCCGAGGCGGATCCGGCGCCGTCCGGGTCACCCGGGTCGCCCGTCGCCGGGTCGCCCTCCCCGGTCAGCCTCGACCCGCTCACCTGCAGGATCGTGAGGTGGCCGGCTGCTGCGGCGGCCGAGCCCAGCCGCGGCCCGCCGCCCGGAGCAGTCGCCGACGGCCCCGGACCGCCCGCCGGCCCCGGACCGCCCGCCGGCCCCGGATCGCCAGGTGCCGCGCGCCCGGCCAGCCTGCGCAGCACCTCGGCGCGGATCTGCGCGAACGGTTGACGCAACGCCGGCACCGTCAGGCTGCCCACCGGGGCGGACACCACCGCCGTGAACGACGCCCCGGCTCGTTCCAGGTGCCGCTCCACGTAACTGGACACCTCGGCGAGGACCCGGCCCGCCTCCGCCCGGTCCAGCGTGCCCAGCAGCGCCTGGCGCACGCCCCGGCGGAACTCGAAGTGCTGCTCGTCAGCCGCCCCACCGCCGAGCGACACCGGCACGAGCAGCCCGCCGTACAGCACCTCGGCCAAGTGGGACGGGCGGGCCGAGGGCACCATCACGGCCTGCACGACGCGGATCACCGCGAGGTTGAGCGGCACCGCCGCCGACAGGTACCGGGCGAGCCGGTACGCCGGTGCCGACGCGGCGGCCCGGAACTCCCGTACCCGCCGCTCGGGAGTCGGCTCGACCGGCGGCTGCCGCGTCCCACCCGGCCCCCGGCCGGCCGCCGGACGACCCACGTCGTCGACGTCGCGCACGCCGGCGGGCGTCACGATCGCGTCGATGCCACCGACCGCCCGGCCGGCGACCAGGTTCGCCCAGGGGCGTAGCCACCGCGGATCGATCTCCAGAACCGGTACCGGCCCGGTGCGCTCCGGCAGGCCACGCCGCCGCCAGGCCGAGGTGAACGGGGACTCCGCGCTCGGCGCGCCGGCGCGCGGGGCGGACAGCCGGCCGGGCACCGGATCGAGACCGGTACGGGACCACAGCCGCTCCGGCAGGGGCTGGAGGATCGCGACAGGTGCGCGGCGGGCCCATTTTCCGAGCACCCGGGCCATCTCGCCGTCGTGCCACGGGCCGCTGACGCAGTCGCTGAGCACCAGGACGAGATGATCACCGGTCCGGTCGGTCAGGCCCAGCGGCGAGCGCGGCGCGACCGGCGGGTTCGGCCCGCCGAGCCGGGCGCGCGCGGTGAGGCCCATCGTCCCGTCGGGGCGCAGGCCCAGGTACACCACCCGGATCGTCCGGAACGCCCCGAGCCGCTCCAGCAGCGTACGGACCTCGTGCCCCAGCCGGTCCCAGACCCCGCCGACGGAGCTGCGGTCCAGCACGAGCGTGAGGTGCAACCACCGGTCGGTCGCCGGCCGCCAGACCGGCGTCCACAACCGACGCTCGGCGATCTGGCACGCGGTGGCCTCCTCGTCGATCGTGGCGCGGTGGCCGGAGCGGACGCGCCGCTTCAGGGGGCGCAGCGCGCGCAGGACCTGTCCGCTGTTCGGCAGGGCGCCGGCGGTGCGCACCAGCAGCGGCCACCCCGGCACCGCCTCCAGGTCGAGCCGGCCGTCGCCACCCCCGCCGTCCGGGTGGGGTGCGGGAGCGTTCCCGCGGCCCGGCGCCGCCGGCCCGCCCGGGTCACCCGGCGGCCCCGCCTCCGGGGCGGCAGCGGCCGGCCCCGGATCCCTCCCCGGCCGCACCGGCAGCCGCAGGTCCACCTGCTCGCCGCGCGACGGCGGCGCCGGCCCGGGCCCGGAGACCACGGCCCGCCCCCCGGACGGCGGGCCGGCGGCCGGAGCGGGCGACGGCCCGGCCACGTCCACCCGCAGGGCGAGCCAGACGGCCTCGGCGAGCTCGGCAGGGGTCAGCCGGACGCCGGCGGCGTCGAGAACGGCGAGCAGGCGGTCGATCCGGGCCGTCACCCCGACCCGCTCAGCTCTCGCAGCACCACGTTGACCAGTTCGTCCCGGTCGGGCCTGGCGTCACCGCTGGCCCGGTGGAGCAGGTACACCGCGTTGAGCAGCTGGTCCGTGGCCAGCTGCCCCTGCTCACGGCGGGCCAGGAAGTCGTCGATGAGATCAGCCGCCTCGGCGACCGCCTCGTCACCCAGGTGCGCCCGGACGATCGCCTCGATCCGCCGCTCGTCCGGCTGCGCCAGGTCCAACTGGACGCACCGACGCAGGAACGCGGGCGGAAACTCCCGCTCGCCGTTGCTGGTCAGGACGATGAACGGGAACTCGCGACAGCGGACCCGCCCGTCGTTCACGGTCACCGGCTCGCCGTTGTCGGCCGGGCGCACCCGCACCCGCGGGACGAGGTCCGCGATCCGTTGCAGCTCCGGGATGCCGTACTCGCCCTCCTCGAACACGTCGAGCAGCTCGTTGGGCAGGTCGATGTCGCTCTTGTCGATCTCGTCGATGAGCAGCACGCGGGGCAGCGCGTACGGGGCGAAGGCGGTGCCGAGCGGCCCCAGCCGGATGAACCTGCCGATGTCGACCGGCCCCCACCGGCTCGAGCCGTCGCCGCGGGGCACGGCGTCCGGCTCCGCGGCCTCCGCGGCGGCACCGAGGGCAGGCTGGCCGGCCGCGCGGGCGTTGGCCTCCTCGATGCGACCGACCGCGTCGTAGTGGTAGAGGCCCGAGGTCAGCGTGGAGCGGCTGGTGATCGACCAACGCAGCACCGGGCCGAGCCGCAACTCGTGCGCCACGGCGTAGGCCAGGGTGGACTTGCCGGTGCCGGGATGGCCGGTCACCAGCAGCGGGCGGCGCAGGTGGAGCGCCACGTTGACCAGCCTGACCGTGTTCTCGTCGGCCTGGTAGGGCACTGCCCTGCGCCGGTACGGCAGCCGGCGACCCACCGGCGCGTCGCGGTCCAGCGGTGTCAGCGGCTCCCCGTCGAACACCCGCCACGGCGGGGGCTCCGCCCGGCGCAGGATGCGGTCGTCGTCGCGGTCCGCGACGCCGGTGCCTCGATAGACCAGGAACTCACCCACGCCGCTCCCCTGTCGGTGTCGCCATCCGTGGCCGCGGAAGCCGGCGACCCGGGTCGTCCCACAGCAGCACGACGTCGTGTCCGCACTCGGGATGCCCGTCGGCGCCGGCCCGGTTGCGCAGCCGCATGATCCGCTCCGGGACGTCGTCCCGGCCGGCCTTGCTCAACTCGAGGGTGACCGCCTCCGCCAGCCGGCTGGCCGGACAGTCCCGGTGCGAGAGTCCGGGCTGCCCGGCGCACCCGCGCCGGCGCCACAGCACGACCGGGATGCCGCAGTAGAGCCCGACCTCGAGCGCCGCCCGCGCGGGAACCTCCTGCGGCGAGCACGGCAGCACGAGCGCGCCCAGCGAGGGTTCGAGCTGGAACCAGGCGTGCAGCGCCCGGTGCTCCCGCCGTTCCAGACAGGAGACCGACGTCAACGCCACCCCGATGTCCTGGCCTTCGAGCGCCTTCCAGCGCTGCCGCCAGCCGCCGAGACGGTCGTCGTCCTCGTCGAAGCGCTCCAGCTCGCGGACCACCACCGGGTTGGTCTGCCCGATGACCGACCACGGATTGCGGTCGGGCGCCTCCAGCCACTGGTCGACGTCCTCGTCGAGGAGATCGTACGGAAGCACCAGCTCGATCAGGGGACGCGAGGCGTCGTCGGGCCCGCCGCGGGCCAGGTCCGGCAGTCGGGCCCGCAGGTGCCGCCGCAGCTCCTCCAGCGACCGGTCGGGGTCGTCCGTGGCGATCGGCGTGATGTCGCCGCTGTCGGCGTGGCGCCACAGCTCGCAGCGGTACCGCCGCCGGTTCTGGCCGGCCGGCCGCACGTACACCAGCACCGACGGCGTCCGGGAGGTCGCCGCCGACTCCGCGGGGGCGGGCCCGTCGGCCAGCCGGGTCGCCGCCTCGTCGCGGTCCCGGGGAGTCTGGGGAGACATCCGTGCCCACACCCGCAACGACTCGGCGACGGACTGCTCGGCGGCGGCGAAGGACATGTCGATCGCGTACGCCAACACGTGCGGGAAGCCGTCCTCGGCCGGTAGCAGCCCGGCCAGCTCGCTGACCACGTCGCCGTGGTCGTGCAGCGGGTGCCGGGGCGGCACCGCCAGCTCGCCGGCCACCGCCCGGTAGGTCGCCAGGTGCTGTTCGTGGCCTGCCGCAGGCAGACCGGCGAGTATCGCGCGCAGCTCCCGCTCGGCCCGGCGGCTGACCGGTCCCGTCGCGCCCGGCAGGTCGTCGGCCAGGCCGGTCCAGCGCCGGTTGCGTCGGTGGTAGGCGTCGTGCTCCCGGCGCAGCCGCCGGTACGGGGCCGGGTCCATGATCCCACGGAGGGCCCGGACCGGAACGGCGACGCCGCCCGAGGGCTGCCCCGATCGCCGCGTCGCCTTGGTGACGGCGCACACCCCACCGGTCTCGGCGTTGAGGACCGGCGCGCCGGACATTCCCGGCTCTATCTCGTCCCCGGTCAGCCGGATCATGTCCTCGTAGCCGCCGCCGTGGGCGAACCACCCCGATGTCCGGCCGACCTGCGGGCCGTACAACCGGGCGTGCCCGACGATGACGAGCCGTGCCGACATGGTGGGCGGGTGATCGTCCAGCCACACCGCGGGATGGCCGCCGGCCGGCGCGGCCACCTCGACCACCGCCAGGTCCGGGTACGGCGCGATGCCGCGCCCGTCGAGCGCGGAGGCCCAGCGGACGGTGCCCGGCAGGTCGGCGTCGCGCCACCCGACCGTGACCCGGTCGCCGGCCGCGCCGGCCACGTGGGCGCAGGTGGCCACCAGCCCGGGGCCGACGAAGAAGCCGCTGCCCTCACCACGCCCGGAGACCCGCACCAGGCAGTCCTTCAGCAGCGCGGTCAACTGGTCGATGCCGTCCGGCGCGGCCATGCCGTCACCTGGGTTCTTCGGCCGGCGGCTCCGCGCCCGGCTCGTCGTCCCCCGGGCCCCAGTTCATCGTCACCTTCACGGCGGTCTTGCCCCCGACCCCGCCGAGCGCGGCGACCAGGCCCCGCTCGCCGACCGCCATCTCGACGCCGAACTCCACGGTCAACCGGTCCGGCTTGGCGTGCCGCAGCCCCGCGACCACATTGGAACTCACCCAGTCGACGACCTCGGCCAGCCCGGGAAGGTCGGCGAACCGCTCGCGGAGCCCCACGTCGCGCGACTCCTCGTCGGAGTCCACAGTGACCCACATCGTGTTGCCGGAAGGAAGTCGGACCTCGATCAACTCGCGCACGCCGCGCTCCTCCGTCCCCGTACGGTGACTCTTCGTGCAACGGTAGTGCCACGCGGCCACCGGTAGAAGGGCCGATCCGAAGGGGATTCCCACGTTGGGTGCAATCTGTCCACATTGGTGAGGTACGGACCCGGGCAGCCCGGTCGACCAGGACGGTTCCTCGGCGACGAATTCACGCGGCTATGTAAGAGACCGTCGGGTAACCAGGTGACTACGTGGCGAGAAGTCGCTCAACGTTGATGCGTTGGGCGGCTTCGCGCTCGGTGGCGTTGGCCCAGCGGATCGTTTGACCGGCAAGACGTATCGTCATGAGTCGAATCATCGCTACCTTGATCATGGCCTCGGAGTTGGCGGTGAGCCGCTCGTAGTCGCGGGCCAGGCGCCGGTTACGCACCAGCCATCCGGATGGGTGGGCCGCGCGGCGAGGTGCCAGCCGTTGGGCTGGTCCTTTTCCGCGCGGCCTCCCGCCGAACCGGATTTGATGGTTTCCCGATCGTCCGGCTCTCCAGTGACTTA